>NZ_JPGU01000010.1:0-6060 GCF_000732115.1 Frankia sp. CeD | reverse complement strand
CNCCCGCCGCTCGTAGGCGCGGGTCACGGCGATGACGGGGCGGACCGGCACGGGCACGCAGATCACCCGCCGGCCGACGGCGGCGCCGGCCGTGATCACGACCTGCCGGAACGTCAATGCCTCCGGCCCGGCGACGTCATAGGCGCGTCCGATCGCCGCCGCGGTCGTCGTTGCGCGCAGCACGGTGCGGGCCAGGTCCTCGACGTGCACCGGCTGCTGCAGATGATGCCCCCCGCCGGGGACCGGCAGCACCGGAACGCGCCGGAGCAGCGCCAGCAGCCGGGCCATGTTCCGGTCGTCGGGACCCCCGTAGATCATCGTCGGTCGGATGATCGTCCAGTCCAGCCCGCTCGCCGCGATGGTCCCCTCGGCCGCTACCCGGATCCGCTTCGAGGGTGGATCGAGCGTGGTGAAGATCCCGGTGGTGGAAAGGAAGACGGCCCGGCGAATGCCGGCCGCACGGGCGGCGGTCACGATCGTCTCCGCATGGCCGAACCCGAGTGAGGCGATGTTGATCAGCGCCTCGCAGTTCGCCTCGCGGAACGCCGGGAGCAACGTCGCCGGATCGTCGAGGTCACCGCGCACAGTCCCCGCGCCGTGTCGGCGCAGCTTCGTCGCCGCCGCGTCGCTGCGCGCCAGCCCGACGACCCGGTGTCCGTCCGCGAGCGCCCGGTCGACCACCCGGCTTCCGAGGAAACCGGTGCCACCGGTGATGAGGAACCTCATGCGACCACGTCCGGTGCAGGTACCGGTGCAGGTACCTGCACCGGTGGGGAAAGGGTCGTCGGTGGAGGCGGCGCCGGGAACGGTGCGTTGTCGAACAGCAGCGTCTGGTACCGGCGGGCCAGATCGTCGCGATCGTAGTGGGCCTCGACGTGCGCCCGCCCGCCGCGGGCCATCCGCGCCCGGCGGTCCGGGTCCGCCGCCAGGACCAGGATCGCCTCCGCCAGCGCGGCCGAGTCCTCGGGGGGCACGACCATCTGCCCGGCGGCAAGGAGGATCCGGGCCGCCTCGCCGCGGACCGCCCCGATCACCGGGCGGCCCGCGGCGAGGAACTCGAACATCTTCGACGGGATGAACGTGTCGAACATCGGCACGTCCCGCAGTGGGACAACGCAGATGTCGGCGGTCGCGACGACGGCGGGNACCTCCTCNCGGGCAANCCCNTCGCGCAGCACCGTGTTGGCCAGTCCCAGGCTCTCGACGTGCCCGACGAGCCTGCGTTTCTCGGCCCCCTCACCGACGAAGGCGAACCGGATCGGCCGGCCGGTCACCCGGGCGGCCGCGTCGGCGATCGAGGTCAGTCCGTGCGAGATGCCGTGGGCGCCGAGGTAGAGCACGAGGGTGTCGCCGTCGGTGGCGCCCAGCCAGGCCCGGATGTCGGCCGAGGCCGCGGTCGTCGGGTGGAACCGGCGGAGGTCCACGCCGTTGGGAATCACGTGCACCTTGCGCGGCGCGATGCCTCGTCGCACGATGTCCTCCCGGAACCCCTCCGTCACCGTGACAACGGCGTCGGCGGCCCGGTAGGCGGCGAGTTCGAGGCGTTCGAGAACGCCGAGGACCCGCCGGTCGGTGAGGACGCCGAGGTGCTCGAAGATGGCCGGCCACAGGTCGCGGACCTCCACAACCAGCCGGGCGCCGCGCAGCCTGGCGAGCAGCCAGGCCGAGCCGAGGGGAAAGAAGGTCGGCGAGGNCACCACCACCACGTCGGCCGGGCCGGCGGGCCGGCCGCCGAGCAGGACGCTGGTGACCATGAACGACAGATGACCGAGGGTCTTGCGGGCGATCCCCTCGTTGGGAGTGGCATAGAGCCAGGTGCGTACGACGCGGTACCCGTCGACCCGCTCGGTCCGCAGCCAGGCGCCGCGATAGGCGGCAGGGATCTTGCCCGTCGGGTGGTTCGGCATGCCGGTGAGTACGGTGACGTCGAGCCCGTTCGCCGCCCACGCGCGTGCCGTCTCCGACAACCGGGACTGGGGAGCTCCGGTCTCCGGGGGGAAGTAGTGCGTCACCAGCAGGACGCGCGACCGGACAGGAGAGGGGACCACCGACCTCGACCTCCAGTCGCCCTTTACATACTTCACCATGAGTAATGTATTGTATTCTGTGAGTGACTAAACGTAGGCGATGTCGCATCGCGTGTGTCGCGCTTCGTATCGATCTCATTGCCATCNGTCGTCGTTGTCGGCCGCCTGGCGGTCGCGGGGTACGAGCCGATCAGTGGCTTCGACCGGCATCCCCCAGTGGCCGGGTCCCGTCGGTCCGGTCTGTCCTGTCCGGGTTCGTCGGCCGGCGTTGCGACGGGATCGCCGCGACTCCGGACGCGGCCGGTGTGGGGGACGCGGCCGGTGTGGGGGACGCGGCCGGCATGGGGGACGGGTGCGGGCGGGCGGGAACGGCGCGCGAGTGGCGGGCGGAGTCCCGTCCCGCCGCGACGCGCTGTGGAGCGTTCAGGTACCCGAGGAGCACCAGCCCGGCCGCCGTGTCGGCGAGCAGGCGAACGGGCAGTGGTCCGTCCGCGGCGAATCCCAAGGCGACGAGGACCGCCGTCAGGACGCCAACCAGCCCGGTCACCCGGGTGTGTGACCACCCGGCGGTGGTGAGTCGCTGGTAGGCATGGGTGCGGTGGGGCAGGTACCACTGTTCCTTCGCCCGCACCCGGCGTAGCAGAGTCCAGGCGGTGTCGGCCAGGTACAGCGCCGTCGGTGCCAAGGCGGTCTCCACCGGTATTCCCGCCAGGACCGCCCGCACCGCCAGGAGCGCGATCGCGGCTCCCAGCGAATAGCTGCCCACGTCCCCGAGGAAGATGCGGGCCCGAGGAAAGTTGAACGGGCCGAAACCGAGCGCCGCGGCCGCCGTGAGAGCACCGCCGGTCGTGATCGCGTCCACGTGTTGGACGGCTCCGAGCACCGTGAACGCCGCCCCGGCCAGGACCGCCGTCGTCACCGAGATGCCGTTGATGCCGTCCATGAAGTTGAAGACGTTGACGAACGCGGTGATCCAGACCGGTGCGATGATCGTGACGAGCAGGACGGTTGTGCCGCTCGGAACCGGGTCGTCGAGCACCGCCCCGCGCACCGCCGTCACCGCGACGACGGCCGCGGTGACGTGCAGGGCCAGCCGGCGCGGCGGAGCGATGCCGCTGAGGTCCTCGACGAGTCCGATCAGGCCGAACGGGGCGATGCCGATGGTCAACGACAGCAGGTCGCGGGCGTCGCCGGGCCCAGGGATGCACACCGCCAGGCCGATGCCCGCGAACAGCCCGAGGACGACTGCGATACCGCCGCCACGCGGGGTCGGGACCTGGTGCGAGGACCGCGCGGTGACCTCGTCGATCGCCGCCATCCGACGCATGCCGACGATGACGATCGGGGTCGCCGCGAGGGTGACGATGCACGCGGCGGCCGACGCTTCGAGCATGCCGTTCCTCCGGGTCTGACACTTCGAATGGGCGAGGCCGATGTTCATCGCTGAATGTAATGCATCAACTACACTGCGCAGCATGATGCGAGCGTGGGCGCCCCCGACGCCCTCACTTCCCCCGGTCGTACCGAAGACTCGGGCCGACACGCCGGTACGGGTCCGCGCGTGGGTGCGGGTCCACCTGCCGGCGCCGACCGTCGGCCGGCGCGGCGGCGCCCTGGTGGCGTGGTGAAGCAGGTGGCGTGGTGAAGCAGGTGGCGTGGTGAAGCAGGTGGTACAGGCGGCGTCCGGCGGGGCGGTGCGCGTCGTCGACGTTCCCGTGCCGGTCATCGGTCCGACCGAGGTGCTGGTGGCGACCGTTGCGACGATCGTGTCCGCCGGCACGGAACGTGCCGTTACCACGCTCGCCCGCTCCGGGCTGCTGACCAAGGCGCGGGCCCGCCCGGACCTTGTCCGCAAGGTCGCGGAGAAGGCGAGGACCGACGGTCTCATCCCGGCCGCGCGTTCGGTCCGGGACCGGCTCGGCGCCGACGTTCCCCTCGGCTACAGCGGATGTGGTCGCGTCGTCGAGGTGGGCTCCGCGGTTGACCGCATCCGCCCCGGTGACCTCGTCGCCACGGGTGGGGCCGGGCGCGCCAACCACGCCGAGTTCCAGGCCGTTCCCGGGTTGCTCTGCGCCCGGGTGCCGGGCGGGGTCGACCCGGGGGCGGCGGCGTTCGCCACGATCGGCTCTATCGCCCTGCACGGGCTGCGCCTGGCGGAGGTGGGCCCCGGGGCGAAGGTGGTGGTCGTCGGGCTGGGGCTGGTCGGTCAGCTCGCAGCCCGGCTCGCGCTCGCCAGCGGATGTGACGTCGCCGGCATCGACCTTGCCGATCTGCCGCTGGTCACCGCCGAGGCGAGCGGTGTCCGTGCGCTGCGGGAGTCCGGCGAGGCCACCACCGCCGCGGTCCGCGCATGGAGCCGGGGCCGTGGTGCCGACGCGGTCCTCATCTGCGCCGCTGGTCGCTCGGCGGAACCGGTCATGCGGGCCACCGCGCTGGCCCGGGACCGGGCGCAGTTGGTCGTGGTGGGTGACGTCGGACTGGGCCTGCTTCGCGCGCCGTTCTACGACAAGGAGCTGACGCTGCGCTTCGCCCGCTCCTACGGACCGGGCCGGTACGAGCGTGGCTACGAGGAGTGGGGGGTTGACTACCCGGCCGGGCAGGTCCGCTGGACCGAGGGACGCAACCAGGAGGCCGTGCTCGACCTGCTCGCGGCCGACCGGCTGCGAGTTGATGATCTTGTCACCCACGCCTTTCCGATCGACGCGGCGCCGCGTGCCTACGAGATCGTCGCCACCCGCAGCGAGCCGTACCTGGGGATCCGTTTCGACTACCCGGCGTCGGCTGCCTCCGAACGGGTCGGGTCCGAACGGGTCGGGTCCGAACGGGTCGGGTCCGCGGTGGCCGGGGCTGCACTGGCGCACAGCGCGGGCCCGACCCGGGACCGGTCGGTCAGCCCGCGGCCGCGGGTGCCCCGCCAGCGATCCGCCCCAGCGGGACGTCGGGGCAGCCGGGTCGGCTGGATCGGGGCCGGGACGTTCTCCGGATCGGTTCTGCTGCCCNCCTTCCGGGCGGCCGGGTTTGACCAGTTGGTCACGGTGGCCTCCGCCGGTGGCCGGTCGGCCAGGGCCTTCGCGGACCGGCACGGGTTCGCCGGGGCGGTGGCCGGCGCCGACGCCGTGCTGGACGACGACGACGTCGACGTGGTCGTCATCGCGACGCCGCATGCGACGCATGCCGACCTCGCCGCCCGGGCCCTGGAACGCGGTCGGCACGTATGGTGCGAGAAGCCGCTCGCGCTGAGCCTCGACGAGCTCAACCGGGTGGAGAAGGCGGCGGCGACCGGCGGCGGGGTGCTTGTCGTCGGATACAACCGGCGTTTTTCCCCGGCGGTCACCGCAGCCCGCGCGGCGCTGGCCGACCGGGATGGTCCTCTCACGTTGAGCTATCGGATCGCCGCCGGGCCGGTGCCGGCCGACCACTGGTACAACGACCGGGTCCAGGGTGGCCGGCTGCTCGGTGAGGTCTGCCATTTCGTCGACACCTGTGCCGCGCTCGCCGGCAGCGAGGTGGACACGGTGACGGCGCTCGCCGGGCGGGAGGCCGAGCTGTTGCTTGCTCCCGATGTGGCGGTCACGCTCCGGCATGCCGACGGTTCCCTGTCTGCCATCTCCTACAGTTCCGCCCGTCCCCGCGGAGTGCGTAAGGAGCACCTCGAGGCGCTGGCGGGCAGCCGGCACGTCCGCATCGACGACTACCGCGAACTGGTGATCGATGGACGTTCCACCTGGAAGGGGCCGCAGGACAAGGGGCATCACGCCGCCGCGGCGGCCTTCCTGCGGATGTGCCGCGGCAGCGACACCGGTGTCACCGCGGAGCTGCTCGCCTCGAGCCGGGCGACCCTCGCGGCCGCTGACGCGCTCGGTGCCGAGGTACCGCGAAGCCCGGCCCGGCTGGGTTCCTGAATAGCTGGGAACCCGGCCGAAGATTTTTTCGACGAAAGGATTCGACGTGCCTCGCGCGCTGATTACCGGGATTACCGGTCAGGACGGGTTGTATCTGGGTGAGTTGCTGACCGCGAAGGGTTATGAGGTGT
>NZ_JPGU01000009.1:41196-138703 GCF_000732115.1 Frankia sp. CeD | reverse complement strand
CCGCCGGACTCACCCGGTCCCAGGCCACTCCAACCGCGACCAGAAACCGCCACCACCGCAGCAACGCCAGCGCATAGCTGCGCACCGAGTTCGCCGACCGGCCCTGCGCGACGAAGTCCCGTAGGAAGACCTCGACCGGCTCGACCGGCTCACCGAGGCCGTCGACCAGCCTCCACGGCACCACGCCGTCGGACGCGACCACGCTTCCCCACAGCGGAAGCCGGATCGCCTCGATCACCCGATGATCGCTGTCCTCAAACACCCAGCACCCTCCAAGATCAGAGAGATGCAGACTGTTCCGACCTGTCCGACCCTGCCCTACGACACGCCGTTCGACCTCAGGAAAGTCCGGTCAACAGTTCCGTAACGATGATCTTGTCGTAGGGGGCGTGGTCCGCGTCGCCGATGGCGCCGTCGCCGGTGACCACCCGCACTCGGTCGTAGCTGGTCTCGGCCAGGGCGCGGCGGGCGTGGTCAGTTCGAGCTGACCGAGCATCATCGCCACCACGGTCGGCACGGAGATGCAACTGGCGGGCCGGNCTGCGCCGGGCTTGATGGTGATCGCCTTGTTGGCGTACGCCTCCTCGACCGAGGCCGCGGGAACGAACCGGTGCCGGGGAACGGCCCGAAACGCCTGCTCGATGCGCTCGGAGCGCAGGTGACCAGCGGTGCGGATGTTGCTGATCATCTGCTCGCGCAGGTCCTCGGGGCGGGNGCTGGNGGCGTTGGTCATCCGGTTCCTTCGTGTGTGTACTTGCGGATACGGGCGAGTGCGTTGGTCCGGCCGTGGGCGGGACGGTGAGCAGGCAGGCGTCCCATCCGGTGCCCGGCGGCAGATCGGTGAGCGCGATTCCGGCGTCGCCTTCCAGCATCCCCCTCACCTCCGATAGTTTTCGGGCCGCCTGGGCGCGGCGGTGACGCCAGCGGTGTTCCAACCGGGACAGGACCTCGGCGAATTCGCCGCCGGGTTCGGTGTCGGCGAGTATCCGGCGGGAGACGTGCACCAGCCCGGCCCAGCCGTGGCACAGCGAGTCGTCGCCGAGTTGGGCGAGTTGAGCCTCGTCGGTGAGACACGCGACGAGCGTGGCCTTGGCGTCGGCCACCCTGTTCGGGGTGTCCAGTGCCTGGGCGGTCAGGTGGCGGGCGCGGGCCAGGCCGGGGGCGCCGTAGCACCAGGACGGGCGTTGCGGACCCGGCTGGTCGGCGGCGGCGTTGACCCATTCGAGTCCGGTCAGCCCGTTGATCAGGTCGAACTCCCACAGCGCGGGCAGTTCGCCGCGGTCGATCCGCTCGTGCGCTGCCTCCAGGCGGGTGCAAGTGATCGCGGCGATGTGCTCGTCGAGGGTGTGCAGTGCGCCGGTGTAGACGGGCTGGCCGGCGGTGCGCAGCACGAATGCGACCGCCGGGGCGCCCCGGTACAGGCCGGCGCCCGTGTCCGCGGCCACGGGTTCGGCGGTCATGGCCTTGACCCATTGGTGGGCGGTGGCCCAGTCTCCGATCCCGGCGCGGGCATAGGCGATGTGCAGCAGCGCCAGCCCGGCGGCCCCGTCTGCCAGGGATTGACCCCCGCCGGGTGCGGGATGGTGCTCGGGCGGTGGCGTGTACGGGTCGGTGTAGGTCACCGGGCACCACTGCTACGGCGGGCTCGCCAGGTGAGCGCGGCTTGCCGGGCCAGGCGGCGGCAGGNGCGTTCGCTGTCCCGGTTGATGCCGACGGCCCGGTTGTGGTGCATGTGCAGCAGCGACTCCGGCACCACGTCGGTGTTCGCCTCCGGTGGCAGCGCCTTGTGGTAGCTGGCCAGCGCGTCGGCGCGGTTGTCCCACGCCGGCCCGATGTCGATGGTCCAGCCGGACAGCGACCACAGCCCGGCCGGGTCGGTGGCGAGCTGGGTCGCTCGCTCGGCCACCGCCCGGTCGAGGGCCGCAGCGGCAGCCGGGGCCGGCCGGGCGGCCAGCCAGTCCATCGCCTCGTTGGGATCGCCGAAGAACCCGCTGACGATGCCTACCATGTTCGCCACCACCAGCCCGAGGTCGACCTCGGTGGTGGGCTGGTGCCGCAGCAGGGCGGCCATGGTGGCGGAGTCGGCGGCGAAGACGTTCTCCGCGGCGTCCAGTGCCTCGCCATGCCCGTAGCGGCCGACTTCCGGGGAGTAGGTGTCGATCACCAGCCGCCCGGCCAGTCCTGCTTGGCGCATCCGCTGCGCCCACTCCCCGACCGCGTTCGAGTACTGCGCATAACAGTCGGGGGTAGTGCGCAGCCGCAGGCGCAGGTGGTCTGTCTCCTGTCGGCTGCGGTATCGCAGCCACCAGCACGCGGGTGTGTCGAGCGTGGCCAGCAGGCCGGGAAGCGCCTCGGCGACGATCTCGCCGATCCGTTCGGGATGGGTGAACAGCTTCGCCGAGAGCCAGGTGGCGTCCGGGGCGCCGGGCAGGTGCCCGTGTGTGTTCGTCACGACGGGTAGGAGGCCGTGCAGCGGGCCGGGTGCAGCGGGGCAGATGGTGACCGGGGGCAGCGCGATTTCGTGGGCGTGGCCGTCGATCCACCCGTAGTCGGCCGCCGGGGTGGCCGCGTACAGGATCGCCTGGCCGTGCCGTTTGAGGTGGGCGTGCAGGAGGGTGGCGTGGGCGGGCTCGTTGAGGGTGAGGCGCAGCGTGCGGTCCGCGTCGCGGAGCTCGACCACGTCAGGGCAGTCCCAGCGCAGTCCCAGCGGCGCCGCCACCGGTCGAGTACCTGCCTCCACTGGCCGGGACCGGCCTGGCCGGGTGGGAGGTCGTCGGGGGGCAAGCCGCCCCTGGGCCGGGGACAGGACGGTGCGCCGGTAGCGCACCCGTGGCAGGAACGGCAGCCGGACGCGCGGTCCCCAATCGAACTGGTACCAGGCGGCGGAGAACGCCCTGGCAGGTGTGCCAGGAACCGGGCCAGCGGCGGGGGCTGTTTGTCCCGTGCGAGCGCGTGGAACACCTGCGGCTCAACCACTTGACGACGCGAGATGCTGACCAGGTGCAGCCGGTCGCGGGTCGCGGTGATGGCCAGGTCGTCCATCGTGAGCAGGCTGTCGTCGCCGGGCTGGCGGTGTTCGCCCAGCGGGAGCACGTGGTCGAGGTAGGCCGGGACGCGGCAGACGTTCTCCGCGTGCGGGTACAGCGGCCCGAAGGACATCTGCACCCGCAGCGCCCCGGCGGTGGCGGCGGGCAGTGCCCGGTACGCCCGCGCCAGGCCGGACCCGGTGGCCGTCGGGGTGAACCGGCTGGTGAGGGTGCCGGCGGAGCGGGCGGGCGCGACGGTGAGCAGGAAGTCGCCCCGATCCAGTGCTTGGGTGGTGGCGGCGTGGATGCGGGCGGACAACTCTACGTGTGGCGGGATGTACCGGTCGTCAAACGTTTCGCCGGTCAGCTCGCCGATCACGTCGTCGGTCAGGATGATCTCGCGGGTGCCGTCGGCCATCGCCTGCCAGGTCAGCACCAGCAGCCGCTCGTCGCGCTCGGAGATCCCCGGTGGCGGCGTGGGCAGCACGCTCCCGCGATACCCCACCGGATACCCACGCAGTCGCACCTGAACGGCTCCCGCTCCGGGCCTGCACCGCGCCGTGCCGTCACCAAACCGGGTCAGCTAGTAAAACCTTTGGCTTCCTATTGAAATCTAGGCCGAAAATAGGATGTCATACTAAAATCTTCGATGACACCCGACAGCGGGGACGGGCTGTCGTACCTCGTGTCGTGTATCAGGCGTCGTGTACCAGACCGGGTAGCGCCATCGGGTAGGTCGTCGAGACGTTCCGCCCAGTTCCTTCGTGTACCCACAGTGACCGAGGGCGAGTGACTCCATAAGAGCTTACGAAGCAGAACGTCATTATCTCGCCCGTTTTGGCGGTGTACTGACCGGTTGATGGCGCCAATGCGGCTCTCGATAAGCTCGGGTCACGGCCAGGCGATAACACGGTGCGTATCGATCGGGCGGGTACGTCGCCCACCGGGATATGCCGCTGCTGGCCTACCCGGGAGCGGATGGTAATGTCCGCCTTGTCCTAGTCCGCTGTTCTGGCAAGCAGCGGGTCCAACTGACCAAGGCACATCGCGGTTCTCGGTGCTGGCGCGCTCCGGGAAGGTAGGCGATCGTGCTGGGGGGTGGCGCGGTCTGAGCATGACAGGTGGAGCAAACCGTGACATGCCCTGCCGGGGACACGCCCTCGGTTGATTTTGTATCCGCTGCGCCCGTGGTCGAGCTGGACCGGCCATACAGCCAGCAGCGCTGGTCGCTGATGCTCCCGCACCGTGATCGGCTCATCCACATAGCCCGTAGGCGGTTGCCGAGCAAGGCCGACGCGGAGGACTGCGTACACGAGGCATTCATCCGCGCCGCCGGATTTCGGGATCTCGACGCGAGCCGGGTCGGGCAGTTTCTGACGACGACGGTGCTACGTCTCTGCGTTGATCACCATAGAGCTCGTCAGCGTGCGGAGCGGGCGGTCGTGCGCGGCTATCTGCAGCCGTGGGAGCCGGCCCCGGACGACGCCGTCTGTGACCGTGCGGAAGCCCGCTGGCTGCTGGCCCGGGCCGGGGGACTGCAGGGCCGGGAGCGTGAGGTGATCATGGCTCGGGCGGCCGGGAAGAGTACCCGGGAGGCGGCCGCGGATCTGGAGATCAGTCTCAAGGCGGCCGAGGGAGCGTTCACCCGCGGACGTGCCCGTCTTATTTCCTTCTCTCGGAACTGATGCTCCGCAGCCGCAGGCCCCGCGGGGTCGGGTGGAAACCGGCGCGCTCCAGGGCGGCACCCAGGGTGCTGCCGACGATCGTCTGGCCGTCCGCCTTCTCCACCGTGAGCCTGCCGAGCAGGCCGTCCCGCACGGCGCGGGCCAACGCCTCCACCGCCGGGGCCATCCGATGGTCGTCCTCGGTCCATGACAGCAGGGAACGGCCCCCGCGTTCCACGTAGAGGATGAGTTCCCCGTCGATGATGACGACCATCGCGCCCGCCTTGCGCCCCGGCCGGTGGCCGGCGGCGCCGTCCGCGTCATCCCCCGGTCGGGTCGGCCAGGGCAGCGCGGCACCGAACGGGTTGGCCGGATCGGCCGCGGCCAGGACGACGGCCTGCGCGGACGATGAGCTCGGTGGGCCGGCCGCCGGCTGCGCCCAGGCCGGGGCCGCCTCGGCGTCCCGCTGTGCCGCGGCGATGGAGCGCAGCCGATCGACCGCTCCCGGGACGGCGAACTGGGCCGCGCCCAGGGACTCGACGAAGTAGCCCCGGCGGGCGCGGCCGGCGTCCTCGAAGGCGCTGAGGACCCGGTAGACCCCGGCGAACCCGCCCGGGTGCCGCTCGCCGGTCACCGCGCCGCGGGTGACGATGCCGTGGCGCTCGAGCAGCGCCTCGGCCAGCGCGTGGGCGCGCCGGGTCGGGTCGGTGTCCCGCTCGGGCAGCAGCGACCAGCGGCCGGCGGCCGTCGGGGGGCCGGCCCGCCGCGGCATCGCCGGCCGTCCGTACCGTGCCGCCCGGGGACGGGGGGCACGGTACGGACGGCCGGCGGAACCCAGCAGGGCACGCAGCGGGGCGAGGGTGTCGTTGGTTACCCGCCCCGCCCAGACGAGATCCCAGAGCGCGGTAGCGAGCGCCGTGTCGTCGAGCGAGCCCATCCGGTCGGACAGCGCCCGGAAGAACAGGGCCGCCCCGCCGGTGAGCGCGTCGAGAATCGCGGTGTGCAGCGGACCCGAGGCGATCTCCGGGTCGGGCGGAGGCAGCAGCAGGGGCGCGGTGTCGGCGAGGACCAGGGTCAACCAGCCGTCGTCCCCGGGCAGCCCGCCGGCGCCAGCCCAGTGCACCTCGCCGGCGGAGCACAGCTCGTCGAGCATCGTCGGTGAGTAGTCGGCGACGCGGGCCGGGAGGACGAGCTGTTCCCATGCGCTCGCCGGGATCAGCGCGCCCTGCAGCTGCTCGACGGCGCGCAGCACACCGTCCACCCCCCGGCCACGTCCGCTGGTGACCGACTGCCAGGCCGGCAGGAAGGCACCGAGGGTCCGGGGCGGCACCGCCTCGACCTCCTTGCGCAGGGCGGCAAGGCTGCGTCGTCGCAGCGCCCGCAGCACGCCCGCGTCGCACCACTGCTCACCGCCGCGGTCGGGATGCAGCTCACCGCGGACGAGGCGGCCGCTGCGGACCAGCCCGTCCAGGACACCGGCGACCACCGCCGTGCCCAGCCCCAGCCGGGCGGCCGGTTCCTCGGTGTCGAACGGTCCGTGGGTACGGGCATAGCGGGAGATCAGGTCGCCGAGAGGGTCACGCACCGGTTCGGTGANGGCGTCGGGAACTCCCACCGGCAGCGGTACGCCCAGGGCGTCGCGCAGCCGGCCGGCGTCCTCGATCGCGACCCACCGCTCCTCGCCGGCGATACGGACCCGCAGGGCCCGGCGGGTCTGTTCGAGCTCGGCGAGCCAGCCCGGGGNGGCACCCCGGGCGACCGCCTCCTCGGTCGTGAGGTCACCGAGCATTCGCAGCAGGTCGGCCACTCCCTCGACATCGCGGGCGTGGCGGTCCGGGGCGAGCCGCGTGAGCTGGGCGGCGACCTGCGCGAGCGCCGCTGGATCGATCAGCTCCCGCAGGTCCGCCTCGCCGAGGAGCTCGGCCAGCAGGGAGCTGTCCAGCGACAGCACCTGCGCCCGGCGTTCGGCCAACGGTACGTCCCCGTCGTACATGAAGGCGGCGACGTAGCCGAACAGCAGGGCGGAGGCGAACGGAGACGGGGACGGCGTCTCCACCTCCACCACCCGCAGCGTGCGGGCCGACACCTCGCGCATCAGCTCCGCGAGCGCCGGAACGTCGAACACGTCCTGCAGGCACTCTCGCATGGTCTCCAGCACGACGGGGAAGCTGGCGAACGTCGCGGCGACGGACAGCAGCGCTGCGCTGCGCTGGCGCTGCTGCCACAGCGGGGTCCGCCGCCCCGGGGTCCGGCGGGGCAGCAGCAGGGCCCGCCCGGCGCACTCGCGGAACCGGCTGGCGAACAGGGCGCTGCTCCCGATCTCCGCCCGTACGATCGCGTCGATCTCGTCCGGCTCGAACAGCGCGAGATCGGCGCCGGGCGGCTCGGCGGCATCCGGGATCCGGGCGACGATGCCGTCGTCGGTGTGCATGATCTGGACGTCGACCCCGTACCGCTCGCGCAGCCGGGCGCCCAGGGCGAGCGCCCAGGGCGCGTTCACCGGAGCACCGAACGGGGAGTGCACCGCCAGGCGCCAGTCGCCGATCTCGTCCCGGAAACGCTCCACGACGATCGTCCGATCGTCGTGGAGACGGCCGACGGCAGCCTTCTGCTCGTCGAGGTAGCGCAGCAGGTTGGCGGTGGCCCGATCGTCGAGGCCGGCGGCCCGGACGCGGTCGGCCGCCGCCTGCGCCGGCAACCTGGTGATCTCGCGCAGGAACGCGCCGAGCGCGCGGCCGAGTTCGGCGGGTCGGCCTGGGGCGTCGCCATGCCAGAAGGGGAGCCGGCCGGGCCGTCCCGGAGCCGGCGTCACCAGGACCCGGTCGGCGGTGATCTCCTCGATGCGCCAGCTGGATGAGCCGAGGAGCACCACGTCGCCGACCCGCGACTCGTAGACCATCTCCTCGTCGAGTTCCCCGACCCGGCTGGAGCGCTCCCCGACGAGGAAGACGCCGAACATGCCCCGGTCGGGAATGGTGCCTCCGCTGGTCACGGCGAGCCGCTGGGCGCCCGGGCGGGCGGTGAGGATCCCGGTGACGCGGTCCCAGGTGATGCGGGGGCGCAGCTCGGCGAACGTGTCGGAGGGGTAGCGGCCGGCGAGCATGTCCAGGACCGCCTCGAAGGCGGAGGTCGGCAGCGTCGCGAACGTCGCGGTGCGCCGGACCAGCGCGCCGAGCTCGTCAACGTGCCAGTCCTCCATCGCCGTCATTGCCACGATCTGCTGCGCCAGCACGTCGAGGGGGTTGCGCGGGTACCGCAGCCGCTCGATCGCCCCCGAGCGCATCCGCTCGGCGACCACGGCACATTCGAGCAGGTCGCTGCGATGCTTCGGGATGATGACGCCGCGACTGGCGGCGCCGACCTGGTGGCCCGCGCGGCCGGTGCGCTGCATCCCGGCGGCGACGCTCGGCGGGGACCCGATCTGCACGACCAGGTCGACGGCTCCCATGTCGATGCCGAGTTCCAGGCTGGAGGTCGCGACGACCGCGGGCAGCCGGCCAGCCTTGAGATCCTCCTCGATTCCGGCCCGTTGCTCGCGGCTCACGCTGCCGTGGTGGGCCCGCGCGATCTCCGGCCAGCCCGCCGTGCCGCCGCCTTGGCCCGAGGCGCCCATCAGCGCCGCGGGGGACGTCCGGCCGGCTTCCCCCGGCCCGTCCCCGGCCACGGATTCGTCCGCGGCGGTGGCCGCGGCGAGCCGCTCGGCGTACAGCTCGTTCAGCCGGGCGCAGAGTCGCTCCGCGAGCCGGCGCGAGTTGGCGAAGACGATGCTGGCGGAATGAGCCAACACGAGGTCGAGGACACGCTGCTCGACCGCCGGCCAGATCGACGCTCGGTGCGGGGCGGAGGCCGCCGAGCCGTCCGGGGACCCGTCGAGGAGCTGTCCGCCGAGCTGGGTCATGTCCTCGACCGGCACCACGACGTCGATCTGGAGGGTCTTGGCCGCGGGCGGGCGGACTACCGCCACCGGGGCCGTTCCGCCCAGGAATCGGGCGGCCTCCTCGACCGGCCGCACCGTGGCGGACAGGCCGATCCGCTGGGCCGGGGTGTCCAGCAGGGCGTCCAGACGCTCCAGGCTCAGCGCGAGGTGGGCGCCGCGCTTGGTGCCCGCCACCGCGTGGACCTCGTCGACGATCACTGTCCGGACGCCGCGCAGCGACTCCCGCGCGGCACTGGTGAGGATGAGGAAGAGCGACTCCGGGGTGGTGATCAGGACGTCGGGGGGCCGGGTGCCGAAACCGCGTCGTTCGGCGGCGGGGGTGTCGCCCGACCGCAGACCCACGGTCACGTCCGGCTGGGGCAGACCGAGCCGTTGCGCGGCGGAGCGTATCCCCGCGAGCGGTGCCCGCAGGTTCCGTTCGACGTCGACGGCCAGCGCCTTGAGTGGGCTGACGTACAGCACCCGGCAGCGCCGGGTGGGCTCGGCCGGCGGCGCCGAGCGGGCCAGGGTGTCCAGCGACCACAGGAAGGCGGCCAGTGTCTTCCCCGAACCCGTGGGTGCGACGACCAGCGCGTTGCCGCCGGTGCGAATCGCCTCCCACGCGCCCCGCTGGGCGGGGGTCGCGGCGGTGAAGGCNGCGCCGAACCAGCTCCGGGTCGGGGCGGAGAACGCCGTGAGCGGATCCGGCGGATCGGGGGAAGCGAAGCTGGGCACGTTGACCAGTCTGCGTCGAGGGACCGACAACCTTCCGCCGGTGTGGTTCATGACGGGCCCGCCGTGGGGCCCGGCCTCGACCCGGTCGTGCTTCCCGCGGTCGTGCTTCCCGTGGCCGCGGTTCCGCCGGTGGGGACCCCCGGTGGGGATCCCCGACCAGGACCCCCTTGGGTGGTCCCGTCCCGTCCGGACGGTGCACACTGGCGAAGTGCGGTTGACCGAGTTCTGGGCGAAGATGAACACACGGTTCGGTTCCGCGTACGCGGAGTCGTTTGCGCGTGATCATGTGCTGCCCGGTCTCGGTGGCGCGACGGTCGAGGTGGCCCTGGCCCGTGGTGACGATGCCAAGACCGTCTGGCGGGCCGTGTGCGAGGAGTTCGATGTGCCGGCGCGGGAGCGCTGAGCCACCGTCCGGCGTGTCGTCGGGTCGTCGAACGCATGTTCGTCTAGAGTCGTCCTCGTGCGGCTACTTGTCCACAGATCATCCTCGACTCTCGAAACTGTCGGACCCACGGCCTAACGTCATCCTCGTGGCCAAGACTCGACGACCTCAGCATGGAGTAACTCCAATGGCAGGACTCGACCGTGAGAAGGCGTTGGATAACGCCTTGGCGCAGATCGACAAGCAGTTCGGCAAGGGATCGGTCATGCGGTTGGGGGACGACACCAGGCCGCCGGTCCAGGCCATCCCCACCGGTTCGATTGCTCTGGATGTCGCGCTCGGCATCGGCGGGCTGCCGCGGGGGNGCATCATTGAGATCTACGGCCCGGAGTCGTCCGGGAAGACGACCGTCGCCCTGCACGCGGTGGCGAACGCGCAGGCGGCTGGTGGTATCGCGGCGTTCATCGACGCCGAGCACGCGCTCGACCCCGAGTACGCGGGAAAGCTCGGCGTCGACACCGACGGTCTGCTGGTCTCCCAGCCTGATACCGGCGAGCAGGCGTTGGAGATCGCGGACATGCTCGTCCGGTCTGGCGCGCTGGACATCATCGTCATCGACTCGGTGGCCGCGCTGGTCCCGAGGGCCGAGATCGAGGGCGAGATGGGGGACAGTCACGTCGGCCTCCAGGCCCGCCTGATGTCCCAGGCCCTGCGCAAGATGACCGCGGCGCTGGCGAACTCCGGTACGACCGCGATCTTCATCAACCAGTTGCGCGAGAAGATCGGGGTGATGTTCGGCTCCCCGGAGACCACGACCGGTGGTAAGGCACTGAAGTTCTATGCGTCGGTGCGCCTCGATGTCCGTCGTATCGAAACTCTCAAGGACGGCACGGAGGCCGTGGGTAACCGGACCCGCGTCAAGGTGGTGAAGAACAAGGTGGCGCCGCCGTTTCGGACCGCCGAATTCGACATCGTCTACGGAGGCGGTATCAGTCGGGAGGGTTCCCTGATCGACATGGGTGTCGAGCACGGCATTATTCGTAAGTCCGGTGCCTGGTACACCTACGACGGCGATCAGCTCGGCCAGGGCAAGGAGAACGCCCGGTCTTTTCTGCGGGACAACCCCGATCTGGCCAACGAGATCGAAAAGAAGATCAAGGAGAAGCTCGGCATCCTGCCCAGTCTCGAATCCGATGCCGTGGCGCCCGTTCCGGTCGATCTGTAGCCGATGGCAGGAGCAGATCCGGGGAATGCCGCGGCCGGTCCGTCATTCGCCCGGACGGTGGTCGTGGTGGACGGGGGGCCGCGGCCGAAGGATCCGATCTCGGTCGCGCGGGAGATCTGTCTGCATCAGCTGGCGACCAGAGCGAGGAGCCGAGCGGAGCTTGCGGCGACCATGCGGCGACGGGGGGTCACCGATGAGATCGCCGCTGTGGTCCTCGACCGGTTGGCCGCCGTCGGTCTAATCGACGACGAGGCCTTCGCTGCCGCCTTCGTCTCCTCCGCTCGGGCCCGTCGTGGGCTGGGTAGGCAGGCCCTGGCCACAGAGCTGCGTAAGCGGGGAGTGGATCCGGACACCGTCGAGGCCGCCATGGCGCTGGTCGGAGCGGACGACGAGGAGGAGAGCGCCCGCGAGCTCGTCCTTCGTCGGCTGCGGTCGATGGNCCGCCTGCCCGAGCAGGTTCGTACCCGAAGGCTCCTCGCCATGCTGACCCGAAAGGGCTATCCGGTCGAACTGGCGGTCCGGGTCGTGAGCGAGCAGGTCGCTCAGGGGCCCGACGGCGGAGGTCGGATGGGCTGGGTGGTCGATGGCGACGAAGACGACGGCTCGGTGTGAGTGGTGGGGAGATTGAGCCTGGGCCGTCAATGTGCCCTTATTTCTTGACCAGGGATTGTGCGAGACCTAGTCTTTCTTGAAAGGTGACAGGACTCCCGCGGCGACGCGGTCTTGATAGCTCGTCCAACTCACACGGAGGCAGCCGCTGCGCGTGGGTGCTCGAAGGCGGTATGCCCGCCGGCCGGTCGACGTTGGATTGGCCGGTTCGGGAGGCCGTCCGGGCTCCATATCGCAATGGCGTAATCCGCGTGCTGCCCCTCTACGGCTGTGATCGTGCCGAGACGAGGGTCCTTCGCCGCTCCAGCCCGCCTGTGCGGGTCCGACGGAAGCGGAGGGAGCAGCGATGGAGGGCGTCCTCGTCGTCCTGTTGTCACTCGTACTTGTTGTCCTGAGCGTTCTGATCCTCGCCGTGGCGCGGTTGGTCCGGGCGACCCGGGTCGACAAGGTACCCGACCCCGCTCCGGTGGTGCCCCGAACCCCGGCCGCCCGGGGCGTCGGGGACGTGACGGGTCCGGCGGACTTTGACGAGGAGCCGACGGTCCGGGTCCTGCCCGCCCCCTGGGAGGGTTCCGGTGCTCCGGCCACGACGGACGCCGACTCACCCGCCGATCGGGACGGCACCGCCGCGCGGACCGGGGATTCGGCGGTGACCGCCGGTCGCTCCGACGGCGGCCTCCGCGCGGCTCATGGTGGTAGCGCGGAGGAGGCGGCGCAGATTGTGGCCCGAGCCGAACGGGAGGCGGCGGAACGGTTGGCGCGGGCTGAGCGGGATGCCGCCGAGATCCGGCGGCGCGGCGAGGAGGATGTCGCCCTACTGCGCGAGCGGATGCTCGCCGAGGCGGCGGTCGAAACCTCGCGAGTCCAGGCCGCGGCGAGAGAGTCCGTCCGCGCCGAGCAGGAGGCCGCCCGGACCGAGATCGCCGCGACTCGGGCGGCGTTCGACGGTGAGCAGCAGGCCTGGCGGACGGAACTGCAGAGCCGGGAGGTTGCGATAGCCGCCCGGGAACAGCGCGTCGAGGACCGGATGGCCAGCCTCGACGATCATGGTCGCCGGCTGGCGGACCGCGACCGCGACCTGCTCGACCGGGAGAACGACCTGACCCGTCGGACGGCCGAGGTGGCCGACCTCGAACGTGCCCGTCATGCCGCGCTGGAGCAGGTGGCCGGGCTCACCGCCGGGCAGGCCAGGGGAGAGCTGATCGCCGTCATCGAGCAGGAGGCCCGGCGGGAGGCGGCGCTGACGGTCCGCGAGATCGAGGCCCGGGCCGAGGAGGAGGGTGAGGAACGCGCCCGCAGGATCGTGACCACCGCCATCCAACGGGTCGCGTCCGACCAGACCACCGAGTCCGTCGTGACGGTCCTGCATCTTCCCGGCGATGAGATGAAGGGCAGGATCATCGGGCGGGAGGGGCGCAACATTCGGGCTTTCGAGTCCGTCACCGGGGTCAACGTGCTCATCGACGACACGCCCGAGGCGGTGCTGCTGAGCTGCTTCGATCCGGTGCGTCGCGAGGTCGGTCGCATCACGCTGGCGGCTCTGGTGTCCGACGGCCGGATCCATCCGCACCGCATCGAGGAGGAGTACGCCCGCGCCCAGCTCGAGGTGGCCGAGCGGTGCGTGCGGGCGGGCGAGGACGCCCTGCTTGAGACCGGCATCTCCGAGATGCACCCCGAGCTGGTTAACCTGCTGGGCCAGTTGCGTTACCGAACCAGCTACGGCCAGAACGTGCTCGCGCACCTGATCGAAAGCGCCCACCTCGCCGGAATCATGGCCGCCGAGCTGCGCATGCCGCTTCCACTCGCGAAACGAGCGGCTCTGCTGCACGACCTCGGCAAGGCGCTCACCCACGAGATCGAGGGCTCTCACGCGTTGATCGGGGCGGATGTGGCCCGTCGCTACGGTGAGGACGAGCAGGTCGTGCACGCGATCGAGGCCCATCACAACGAGGTCGCNCCCCGCTCGATCTGCGCGGTGCTGACCCAGGCCGCCGACCAGATCTCCGGTGGCCGGCCTGGCGCCCGCCGCGACAGCCTGGAGTCGTATGTGAAACGGCTCGAGCGCATCGAGCAGATCGCCGGTGACCGTCCGGGTGTCGACAAGGTGTTCGCCATGCAGGCCGGCCGGGAGGTGCGTGTCATGGTCGTGCCCGAGGAGATCGACGATCTCGCCGCCCATCTGCTCGCCCGGGACGTCGCCAGGCAGATCGAGGAGGAGCTCACCTATCCGGGTCAGATCCGGGTGACCGTCGTGCGCGAGACCCGTGCGGTGGGCACCGCCCGCTGAGCCGGAACGCNGCCGCCGAGGCGGCGGTCCTGGCTGCGGTCCAGCCATCGGGCCAGCAGCGACAGCAACCCGTTGGTGACGATGTACATCACCGCCATGACGGTGTAAATGGGCAGGGCGTACCTGCTGCCCAGATACTCGACCGCCCCGCGCCCCGACCGCAGCAGCTCGCTGTAGGCGATGACGTAGCCCAGCGAGGTGTCCTTGAGCAACGTCACCAGCTGGCTCACCAGCGTCGGGCTCATCCGCCGGATCGCCTGGGGAAACTGGATGAGGCGGAAGATCTGGACCGGCCGCAGCCCGACCGCCGCCGCGGCCTCCGTCTGCCCCCGGTCGACCGACTGGATCCCGGCGCGGAAGATCTCGCTGAGCACCGCCCCGTTGTAGGCGGTCAGCCCGATGACCAGGGCCCAGAACGCCGAGAGCCGCCAGCCGAGCGCCGGCAGACCGAGGTAGGCGAACAGGATGAGCATCAGGACGGGCAGGCTGCGGAACAGCTCCACCAGCAGCGTGGCCGGGATGCGTACCGCCCGGCGCCGGGACAGCCGGGCCAGGGCAAGCAGGGTCCCCACCGCCGAGGCGAACAGCATCGCGGTCAGCGCGGCGCGCAGCGTGTCGAGCAGCCCGTTCCACAGCAGGGTGCGTAGCGCCGGCTGATCGACGAAGACACTCCAGCGCTTGCCGTCGAGCTGGCCAGAGTCGGCGAGGCGGAGCACCGCCAGCGTGACCAGCCCGACGAGGACAGCGGCGGCCACCACGCTCGCGATCAGGATGCGACGCCGACCACGCGGACCCGGTGGATCGGCCAGGATGATCTCGGTGCTCATTGCGCCCTCGCCACCCGTCGTTCGGCCAGGGACAGCCCGGCTGCCAGCACCACGGTGAGGATCAAGTATGCCACCACGCCGCCGAGCAGCACGGCGATCACCGCGTCCGGATTGGCGGTCGTGAGCCGTTGGACCATGCCGGTCAGCTCTTGGACGCCGAACGCCGCGGCGATCGAGGTGTTGCGGATCAGTGCGCTCACCACGCTGCCCAGCGGTTGCAGCACGTTGCGGAACGCCTGCGGAAGAATGATCATTCGTAGTGTCTGGGAGAAGGTCAGGCCCAGCGCACGAGCCGCTTCGGCCTGACCGAGGTCGACCCCATTGATCCCGGAACGCACCGCCTCGCAGACCAGCGCGGCGTGATAGATCGAGAGCGCGACCACCGCGAACGTGAAATACGAGAAGACGATGTCCAGCTGTGGCAGGACGAACACCACGAAGAAGAACACGACGGTCAGCGGGGTGTTGCGGACCGTCTGCACGTAGGCGGTGCCGGTCCAGCGCAGCGGGGGCACGGGGGAGACCCGCATCGCCGCGAGGACGGTACCGAGGATCAGCGCAGCCACGGACGCGAACAGGCTTAGCCCGACCGTCCGGCGGAAGCCCTCGGCGAAGATGTCGAGGTTGTCGATGACGGCGTCGATCGCTGTCCTCCCTCATGCGGTGGCGGGTGGACGACCGGTCGGCGCGGGTGAGGCCGACCGGTCGTGCCCCGAGCGATGATCGGCGGATGCCGTTCAGCCGGTGCCGGTCACCTGATATCGATCACCTGCTACCGGTCAACGGCCGCCGCTCAACGGCCCTCGACCCGCGGAGCGGATCAGGACGTGTACCGGTCGACGGCCGGGGGAGTGGGCACGGTCGGCTCCACCTTGCCGAGGGTCGAGGTGTACGCCTTCTCCCAGCGCCCGTCCTTGTAAGCGGCCTCGAGCGTGTCGTTGATGAAGTTCCGGAACGCGTCGTCACCCTTCTTGAGGCCGATGCCGTAGGGCTCCTTCGTGAAGGTGCCACCCACCACCTTGAAGGCGTCAGGGTCCTTGTCGACGAGACCCAGCAGGATGCCCTTGTCCGTGGTGACCGCGTCGACCTGACCGTTCTTCAACGCGTCGGCGCACTTGCTGTACACATCGAACAGCACGAGCTGGGCGGTGGGCGCCACCCGGCGGATGTTCTCGGCCGGCGTGGATCCGCTGACCGAGCACACCTTCTTGCCGGCAAGGGTGTCCTTGCCGGTGATGTCGGTGTTGTTCTTCGAGACCATGATGGACTGGCCGGAGACGTAGTACGGCCCCGCGAAGTCGACGACCTTCTTTCGTTTGTCGTTGATTGTGTAGGTGGCCACCACGAGGTCGACCCGGCCCTGCTGGATGAAGGGTTCACGGTTGGCCGACACTGTCTCCACGTAGGAGACCTTGTCGCGCGGGATGCCCAGGGCATCCGTGACGATCTTCGAGATCTCGACGTCGAAGCCCTCGGGCTGGCCGCTGAGGTTCTTCAGCCCGAACAGGTTCTGGTCGAACTTCGTCCCGATGATGATCTTTCCGGCGTCGTGCAGCCGGGCCATGGTGGTGCCGGCGGTGAAGGTCACCGAGGGGGNGGGNGTCGAGGNGTCATCGCCGCTGCTCCCACAGGCACTCAGTCCGAGGGCGGCGAGCAGCGTCGCGCCGGCGAGGAGCGCGCCGCCGCGCCTGCGGCGGCGTTCGCGTGACATCCCGCCGGAGCTCCCGTTGGGATGCCCGGCGGCGGGGCGTCGCGTCCGGCTGAACGGTGTACGCATGACCGATCCTCTCGCAGTGCTCCGGACCGCGGGTCCGGAGCAGGTGATCTGGCGTCGGGTGGTGTGTGTCCCCCTGAGGAACTGCGTCCCTCTGGTGGTGCGTGCCTGCTGGTGGTGCGTGCCTGGTGGTGTGCCTCCGGGTGCCGGCGGCGCGGTGGGCGGTGGGCGTGACCGGGTCGGGTCGGTGGAGGTTCAGTGCTGCAGGACCCGGGCCAGGAAGTCCCGGGCGCGCTCGGTCCGCGGCGCGGCGAAGAAACTCTCCGGCGGGGCGATCTCGAGGATGCGACCGTCCGCCATGAAGGCCACCCGGTCCGCGGCGGAGCGCGCGAATCCCATTTCGTGGGTGACGACGATCATGGTCATGCCGCTGGTGGCCAGCGACCTCATCACGTCCAGCACCTCGGAGATCATCTCTGGGTCGAGCGCCGAGGTCGGTTCGTCGAAGAGCATGAGCACGGGATCCATCGCCAGCGCCCTGGCGATGGCGGCGCGCTGCTGCTGGCCGCCGGAGAGCTGGCGGGGCAACCGGTCCGCCTTGTCGGCGATCCCCACGCGTTCCAGTAGTTCCTGGGCCCGGGCGCGGGCCTGCAAGCGGTTGTGCCCCAGGACCTTGACCGGTCCCAGGGTGACGTTCTCGAGCACCGTCTTGTGCGCGAAGAGGTTGAACGATTGGAACACCATTCCAACCCGTGATCGCATCCGGGCGAGCTCACGGCTCTCCGTGGGCAGGGGACGGCCCTCGAAGAGGATCCGGCCCTCGTCGATCGTTTCCAACCGGTTGACGCAGCGGCACAGGGTCGACTTCCCCGNCCCCGAGGGCCCGATGATGATGACGNCCTCGCCCGCCTCGACGGACAGGTCGACGTCGGCCAGGACCCGGTTGTCGCCGAACGACTTCCCGACGCCTTCCAGAGTCACCAAAGGCATGTCGACCTCCCGACACAATGGCGGTGTGGTGTTGGGCCGAGCGTCCCGGCGGCCTCATGATGGAACGGCCAGGCGCGCGGATCAGTCGTGGAGCCGACAGCTGGAGCGGTCGTCTCGCGCGGATTTCGGCGCACTGACGGGAACATTCGAGAATAGTATCCCTGCAGCTATGCAAATATATCGAGCGGGGTGTTGCCTGATATCTCGGGCGGTGTCCAGGCCGGGGTGGGGCGCCTCAGCTCCCGACGGGGAGGGTCCCGGCCCCGCAGGAGAGGCGGCCCGCGACGCGATCCCGTCCCCGCCGGACCCAGCCCAGACCCCAACCCAGCCCAGACCCCAACCCAGCCCAGACCCCAGACTCGACCCCGGACCCGGCTACGGCCCGGTGCACGCGCCGTAGGCTGGTCGGGTGAACGGCCGCAGCTACGAGGTCCGCACGTTCGGGTGCCAGATGAACGTCCACGACTCCGAACGGCTCTGTGGGCTGCTGGAATCCGCCGGCTACTCCCCGGTCGATCCCGGCGGCGAGGCGGATGTGGTCGTGTTCAACACCTGCGCGGTGCGGGAGAACGCCGACAACCGCCTGTACGGCAACCTCGGCCAGCTAGTCCCGGTGAAGAAGGGCCATCCGGGCATGCAGATCGCGGTCGGGGGCTGCCTCGCCCAGAAGGACCGGGCCGCGATCCTCGACCGGGCGCCCTGGGTTGACGTGGTCTTCGGCACGCACAACCTGCACCGACTGCCCGTGCTGCTGGAGCGCGCGCGGCACAACGCGGCGGCCCAGGTCGAGATCGCCGAGGCCCTGGAGGTCTTCCCGAGCTCCCTGCCGACCCGGCGGGCCAGCCATCACTCGGCCTGGGTCAGCATCAGCGTGGGATGTGACAACACCTGCACCTTCTGCATCGTCCCCAGCCTGCGTGGCCGCGAGCGTGACCGCCGGCCGGGCGACGTGCTCGCCGAGGTCGAGGCCCTGGTCGCGGAGGGCGCCCTGGAGATCACACTGCTGGGACAGAACGTCAACTCCTACGGGCGCTCGCTGGGCGATCCCGGTGCCTTCGCGAAGCTGCTGGCCGCCTGCGGTCGCGTCGACGGTCTCGAACGTGTCCGATTCACCTCACCGCATCCGCGCGACTTCACCGACGACGTCATCGAGGCCATGGCGACCACCTCGAACGTGTGCCACCAGCTGCACATGCCGTTGCAGTCCGGGTCGGACACCGTGCTGCGCCGCATGCGCCGCTCGTACCGTCGGGACCGTTTCCTCGGCATTGTCGAGCGGGTGCGGGCGGCCATGCCCGACGCGGCCATCACCACCGACATCATCGTCGGCTTCCCTGGCGAGACCGAGGCGGACTTCGCCGATACCCTCGACGTGGTGCGGGCGGCCCGGTTCTCCGGCGCCTTCACCTTCCAGTACTCGCCTCGCCCGGGCACCCCGGCAGCGACCATGGACGCCCAGGTGGACCGGGCGACCGTGGCCGACCGGTATACCCGGCTGGTGGCCCTGCAGGACGAGATCTCCTGGGCGGAGAACCGGGCCCTGGTCGGCCGGCGGGTCGAGGTGCTGGTCTCGGAGGGGGAGGGGCGCAAGGACGGCGCCACCGGCCGGATGTCCGGCCGGGCTCGGGACGGACGGCTCGTGCACTTCCGCGCGGACGAGGCCGCGAGCTCGTCCACCGGCTCGGGCCCGAGGGCGGGCGGCGCCGCGCCCGCGGTCGCGGTGGCGGTCGCGCCTACGGTGCGCCCGGGCGACGTCGTCGAGACGGTGGTGACGCGGGCAGCACCCCATCACCTCACCGCCGACGGCCCCCTGCGGTCCCACCGGGCGACCCGTGCGGGGGACGCGTGGGCGCTCGGGCGTGACGGTGACGGTGGCGGTGCGGCAGCCGCGCAGCAGCCGGCAGACGGACGGCCGATCGTCACCCTGGGCATCCCGTCCCTGCGGCCGTCCTCGCCCGATCCCGTCGGCCCGGCGTCGGCCGACGCGGCGTCGGCCGGCGCGGACGCCTGCTGTACTCCGGTACGTCGATGACCCTCGTCGCCGCCGCGGTCTGTCCTCATCCTCCGTTGCTGGTTCCCGAGGTCGGCCGTGGTGAGCCGGTCGAGGCGCGGGCCGTCGCGGTGGACGCGGTGCGCCTGCTGTGTGCCGCCGAGCCGGACACGATCGTGGTGGTGGGTGACGCGGCGACCGAGGTGTCCTACGGCCCCGCCGCGTCCGGGTCGCTGGCCGGCTTCGGGGTGGATCTCCGGGTGGATCTTGGCCCGACCGCGCCGGCCCCCGAGCCGTCGTCCGTCCTGTCGTCGCCCGCTCTACCGTTGTCGATCACGATCGGCGCCTGGCTGCTGGGCGTCGTCGGTTGGCCCGGCGCCCGCACCGCCGTCGGGGTGCCCGCGGAGATCTCCCCGGACGGGGCCGTCGCACTCGGATCGCGGCTGGTCGCGGGCTCCGCTCCGCAGGAGCGCCTCGCCCTGCTCGTGATGGGCGACGGCTCGGCCTGTCGCACGCTGAAGGCTCCCGGCGGGTTGGACCCACGGGCCGCGGCGTTCGACGCGACCGCCGCCGCGGCGCTGGCCGCAGGGGATCCGGCCGGCCTGCTCGCCTTGGACCCGGGGTTGGCCCGGGAGCTGCTCGCCGCGGGCCGGGCGTCCTGGCAGGTCCTGGCCGGCGCCCTGCTCGCCGCGACCCGGGACGGCCCGGGCCCGGCGTCCCCGGGCCCGGGGTCCCTGGGCCCGGGGTCATGGAACAGTGACCTCCGGTATGACGACGCGCCGTATGGTGTCGGCTATCTGGTTGCCCTCTGGACACGGGATGTTGCCGAGCGAGGATGAACGGGCAGGAGGAACCGCGCCGGGGACCGGTGGTGGCGGTCGTGGGGCCGACCGCCGGCGGCAAGAGTGACCTCGGCATCGAGATCGCGCTCGCCCTCGGCGGCGAGGTGGTGAACGCGGACTCGATGCAGCTCTACCGTGGGATGGACATCGGTACCGCCAAGGTTCCCGAGGCGGAGCGTCGCGGGGTGCCCCACCATCTGCTCGACGTGTGGGACGTGACGCATCCCGCGGACGTCGCGAGCTTCCAGGCGGACGCCCGCCGGATAATCGACGGCCTGCTCGCCGCCGGGCGCATTCCGGTGCTGGTCGGCGGTTCCGGGCTCTACGTCCGCGCGGTTCTTGACAATCTTGCCTTCCCGGGGACCGATCCGGGCGTCCGGGCGCGGTGGGAGGAGGAACTGGCCCGCGTCGGCGCCCCGGCGCTGCACGACCGGCTGGCCGCGCGGGCGCCGCAGGCCGCCGCGGCGATCCTGCCCAGCAACGGCCGGCGGATCGTGCGTGCCCTGGAGGTCGTCGAGCTCACCGGAACCTTCACGGCCACCCTGCCGGAGCACCGCTCGGTCTATGAGGTCGTGCAGATCGGCGTGGATCGCCCCGATCTCGACCAACGGATTGCGGACCGGGTGGAGAAAATGTGGGGTGCTGGTTTTCCTGACGAAGTGCGAAGGTTGGTGGAATGCGGCCTGCGGGAAGGCCGAACCGCGTCTCGCGCACTGGGATATGCCCAGGTTCTGGCCTGGTTCGACGGCGCAATGGACTCCGCCGAACAGGCCAAGCTCGCCACAATTACGGCGACGCGGCGCTTTGCCCGTCGACAAAGATCCTGGTTCCGGCGGGATAACCGGATAGCCTGGTTGGACCAACCAGATGTCACCCAGGTGCGACGGCTGGTGGGTTCGCTCTGACGGGTGATCGGCCGACCGGGTCGGGGTCGATCGGGCCGCCGCCAATGCGCGGCGTCGCCGGTGACCGGTGCGCGGCGGCCGGTCCCGCACGGCGTCTGGAGAGATCGATGTGACCGCGCCCACCTCTGATGCTGGTACCCCACCCGACGATGCTGGTACCCCACCCGACCTGACTCTCGTCCCCGCGCTCTATGCCGCCTTCGACGATGGTTCTCTGCGGCTGCACTTCCAACCGGAGGTCGACCTGCGCAACGGGTCGGTGCCGGGGATGGAGGCCCATCCGCGGTGGCTGCACCCGGAACGCGGGGTGCTGGGTCCGGCGGATTTCATGCCGATCGCCGCGGCCGCGGGCCTCGTCCATCAGGTGGACCAGTGGGTGCTGCGGATGGCCGTGACCGAGGCGCGCACCTGGCATCGGATGGCGGTCGGGACGCCGATCCGCCCGCCCCGGTTGTGGGTGAACATCGATGGCCGCCAGCTTGCCAGCCTCGCCTTCGCGGCCGAGGTCGACCGGCTCGTCTCGGGCCGGGTGCTGCCGGCCGGGGCGATCGGCCTTGAGTTCAGCGAGCAGACCCTCGGACTCGCCGCGCCGATGGTGCCCCGGTTGCTGACCCGGCTGCGTGCCCTCGGGGTGGCGATCGCCGTCGGGTCCTTCGGCACGTGGCTGGGCTCGTTGGCCGTGCTCGACCAGCTGCCGTTGAACCTCGTCAAGATCGACGGTCTGTTCCTGCGGGCGACGATGAAGGACCTCGAGGGTGAGGCCGTGCTCGCGGCCATCGTCCGGCTTGCCCACCAACGCGGCCTGCCCGTCGTCGCCGACGATGTCGACACCGCGCGCCTGGCGTCCCGGGTGGTGGATCTCGACTGCGATCGCGCCATCGGACCGGTGTTCTGTCCGCCGGTGCCGGTGGAGGACGCTCGGATGATCGCTCTCGGGCGAGGCCGGCCCGACCGCTGGTACAAGCCGTCGCATTCCGACGACCGGATGCGGGAGTGGGCGCGGGCCGCAGCCGGCTGACGCCGCCGCGGGAGCCCGGTCGTCAGGTGCCGAGCGGCATCCCCCGTACGATCGGCGACGTGCGGGACGAGCTGGAACTGCGATTCGTCAAGGGCCACGGGACGGGCAACGACTTCGTCCTGCTGCCGGATCCCGACGGGGACCTCGACCTCACCGCGGACCTGGTGCGCGCGCTGTGCGACCGACGGACCGGCATCGGGGGCGACGGGGTGCTGCGGGTGGTGCTCTGCGCCGCGGTTCCCGAGGCGGCCGGTCTGGCCGGCCGGGCGCGCTGGTTCATGGACTACCGCAATGCTGACGGTTCGGTTGCCGAGATGTGCGGTAACGGCGCCCGGGTGTTCGCCCGCTACCTCGTCGACGCCGGATACGCCCAGCCCGGACGGTTCCACGTCGCGACCCGCGCCGGGTTGCGGCTCGTCGAGGCCGCGGNGGACGGNGACGTCACGGTCGACATGGGACCGCCGCGGATCATCGACGGACCCGGGGCCCCGGTCACCGTCGCCGATCGTGACTTCACCGCGACCGCGGTCTCGATGGGTAATCCGCACGCGGTCTGCTTCGCCGGCGACCTGGACGTCGCCGGGCTGCGTCGGCTCGACCTGACCCGACCACCGTCCTTCTCCCCGGTTGACTTCCCGGACGGGGTGAATGTGGAGATCGTCGTCGACCGGCCGGCTGGGGTGGCGATGCGGGTGTTCGAACGTGGGGTCGGGGAGACCGCGTCCTGCGGCACCGGTGCCTGCGCGGTCGCGGTGGCCTGGGCGGCCCGGCGAGGTGCCCGGCCGGCGGGTGCGCCGGTCGAGGTCGAGGTGGATGTGCCCGGCGGCGGCCTGGTCGTGATCTGGCAGCCGGAGACCGTGCTGTTGCGAGGGCCCGCCGAGCTGGTCTTCGACGGCGTGCTGCGCCGTGCGGAGGCCCACGACCCGGTCGGGTGAGGTGTCCGTTTCCTGCAAGACCCGGCCCGCCTGCCTGCCCTACGGTGCCCTCATGCCACCATCGTTCACCCTGACCGGTGTGATCGTCGCTGATATGGCCCGGTCCCTGGCGTTCTACCGCCGGCTCGGCCTCGACCTGCCCGCCGGGGCCGACGCCCAGCCGCACGTCGAGGTGCAGCTGCCCGGCGGTCCGCGCCTCGCGTTCGACAGCGAGGCGACCATCCGATCCTTTGATCCGCGCTGGTCGGCGGGTACCGGCTCGCCGCGGGTCGGGCTGGCCTTCGCCTGCGACACGCCGGACGAGGTCGACGAGGTCTACGCCGACCTCGTCGGCGCCGGTCACGCCGGCCACCTTCCGCCCTGGGACGCCTTCTGGGGCCAGCGGTACGCGGTCGTGCTCGATCCAGACGGCAACCACGTCGACCTCTACGCCCCACTGCCCGTAGCGGCCGCGACATCCGCGACATCCGACACCGAGACGTCCAGCTCGTCCTGAACGTTGACATTTCGGATGAGGTGAGTCGGCGGAACTCCGGCGAGC
Source organism: Frankia sp. CeD (assembly GCF_000732115.1). Classification (NCBI taxonomy): domain Bacteria; kingdom Bacillati; phylum Actinomycetota; class Actinomycetes; order Frankiales; family Frankiaceae; genus Frankia; species Frankia sp. CeD. Next base: position 115,097 of record NZ_JPGU01000009.1, on the reverse strand, counting down.
GCGCGTACCTCCCGGGCGAGGTGCGCCTGGTCGGCGTAGCCGGCCTCGGCCGCCACGACCGCGAACGGGATGCCGGCCCGCGCCGCGTGCAGGGCGTCCTGCATCCGGAGGATCCTGGCGAGCGTCTTCGGGCCATATCCGAAGACACGCCGGCAGCGACGCAGCAGCTGGCGTTCGCTCAGCCCGACTGTGCGCGCGAGGTCGTCCACAGGCGCCCGGGCGCGGGCACCCGCCAGAACGGCGGGAACCAACCGGTCCACGAGCGCCGGGNGAACGGGCCGGGCGGCGATCGACGACTCGAATGCGACCAGGGGATCAGCGGCCATGGCGAGCCGCTCGGCGAGTCGCTGCGCCGGTCCGTCGCCCCACAGGTCGGCGAGCGGGACGCGTTGGTCGCGCAGTTCGTCCGCGGCCACTCCGAGGTGGGATGGTCCAGAGCCCGAGTCGAAGCGGAGCCCGACGTGCCGCACGCCTGGTGCCCAGCGCACCAGCTTCGCCGCCGTGTCCGGCCCCGCGACGATCAGATTGGCGTCGGAACTCCAGATGATGTCCATGCATCCGTCCGGCAACACTCGCCGACTGCCCACCACACCTGTGCGCTCGGTGCGCTCGGTGCGGTCCGAGGGTCCGGTGCGGTCCGGATGCCGGTCCGCCGTCGTCCGCGTGGTGTCCGGGGGGTGTCCAGGGGGAGTCGGGCGGCCCGAGCTGTCCCAGATCGTCGCGGCGAGGCGGTGGGCCCGTCTTTCGTGGTACTCGTGGTACACGTCGCAGAGGCTACGTCGGCGGGGCGGCAAAACGGTTCGCGATCGACGTGGTGACGTGGGACCCTGGTTGGCGACGGGATTCGCCGGGAAACGAGGGGGAGGCGCGCCACGAGTGCGGCAGGGTCTTCCGGTCCGGCGGATCCTCCTCGGGCCACCGGGTCGTGGGGCCCGGCCGGAGCAAGCGGCACGGAATGATCGCGGAATGGTGCGGTAGCGGGCCGCGTTGAGAACGGATGGTATGACACTTCCTGCTGACGCCTTCGATGCGTCCACTCTCGACAGATCCCTCATCAAGCTGACCGAAGCCGATTCGTCTTACCTGCCGAACTTCTTCGACGATTCTGGGGACGGTTTCGACCTGGAGGATCGCGCCGCGTTGCGGCGGGTTCCCGGTCTCGCCACCGAGCTCGACGACGTCACCGAGGTCGAGTACCGGCAGCTGCGGCTGGAGCGTGTCGTCCTCATCGGCGTATGGACGTCGGGTTCCCCGCGGTCGGCCGAGAGCTCCATGGCGGAGCTCGCGGCGCTCGCCACGACCGCCGGTTCGGTGGTGCTCGACGCGCTCGTGCAGCGTCGCGACCGGCCGGATGCCGCGACTTACGTCGGTTCGGGCAAGGCCCGCGAGCTCGCCGAGGTCGTCGCGGCGACCGGCGCGGACACGGTGGTCTGCGATGGCGAGCTCACCCCGGGTCAGCTGCGGCAGCTGGAGGAGGTCGTCAAAGTAAAGGTCATCGACCGGACGGCCCTCATCCTGGACATCTTCGCCCAGCACGCGACCTCTCGCGAGGGCAAGGCCCAGGTCGAGCTCGCGCAGTTGCAGTACATGCTGCCCCGGCTGCGTGGGTGGGGTGAGTCGATGTCGCGGGCCGCGGCCAGTGGCGGCGGCCGGGCGCCCATCGGTACCCGTGGTCCCGGTGAGACGAAGATCGAGACCGATCGTCGGCGGCTGCGGGCCAGGATGGCGCGGTTGCGCCGCGAGCTCGCCGCGATGACGACCGTGCGGGAGACCAAGCGTTCCGCCCGGCGGCGGGGTGAGGTCCCCAGCGTGGCGATCGCCGGTTACACCAACGCCGGTAAGTCGTCGCTGCTCAACCGGCTGACCGGCGCGGGTGTCCTGGTCGAGGACGCGCTGTTCGCCACCCTTGATCCGACCGTGCGGCGGGCGACCCTGCCGGACGGCCGGGCCTTCACCCTGACCGACACCGTCGGATTCGTCCGGCATCTGCCGCATCAGATCGTCGAGGCGTTCCGCTCGACGCTGGAAGAGGTCGCCGATGCCGATCTCATCCTGCACGTTGTGGACGGATCATCGCCGGAGCCGGCTGCGCAGATCTCCGCCGTGCGCGAGGTTCTCAACGACATCGACGCGGGCGGCGTTCCCGAGCTGATCGTCGTCAACAAGGTGGACGCCGTGGAGCCGACGGTCGTCGCGGGGTTGCGCCAGCTCGCCCCGGACGCCGTGTTCGTCTCGGCACGCACGGGCGAGGGGCTGGCCGCGCTGGTCGNCGCGCTCTGTGCCCGGGTGCCGCATCCCGACGTGGAGATGCGCGTGCTCGTGCCCTACACCCGGGGCGACTTGGTCTCCCGGGTGCACGCGAACGGCGAGGTGCTCACGATGGAGCACACCGAGACCGGTACCCGGCTGTCCGCCCGGGTTTCCTCGGGACTCGCGGCGGAGCTGCACGCCTACCGGGCCTGAGCCCAGGAGCGATCAGACGCGAGGCAACCCGGCCGGCCGCCCGCCGGGCGGCCGGCCGATCCACATCAAACCCTGCGGAGCACAGCCACGATCCGGCCGAGGATGGTCGCATCCTCACCGGGGATGTCGGCGAAGGCCGAGTTCTCCGGATGTAGCCAGATCTTGCCGTCCCGAACCCGCAGACGCTTGACCGTCGCCTCCCCGTCGATCATTGCGGCGACGATCTCCCCGTTGTCCGCGACCGGCTGCTGGCGGACGACCACCCAGTCACCGTCGCAGATCGCCGCGTTGATCATCGAGTCGCCGACGACCCGGAGCAGGAACAGAGTGCCCTCGCCGACGATCTCCCTGGGTAGCGGGAAGACGTCCTCGACCGCCTGCTCGGCCAGGATCGGGCCACCGGCGGCGATCCGGCCCAGCACCGGCACGTAGGCCGCGTCCGACTTGCTTCCTTCGGTGGTGCCCGGCGCCGCCTCACCGACGATGGGAATCGTGCCCGCCACCGTCGTCGCGCCCGCGCCCACATCCGCGCGTTGCCGGGGGTGCTCGACGGTCAGCNCCTCCATCGCTCTCGGGCGGTTCGGGTCCCGCCGCAGGTAGCCCTTCTCCTCGAGCACCTTGAGCTGGTGAGCCACACTACTGGTGCTGGTGAGGCCGACCGCCTCACCGATCTCCCGCACGCTGGGCGGATATCCGCGCCGCTCCACCGCGGCCCGGATGACCTCCAGCACCCTGCGCTGCCGGGGGGTCAGGCCCGCGTCCGTGGGGCCTTCGGGAAAGGCTCGCACGTTGCCGCGGGTTCCGCCCCGGCGCGTACCCCTGCCTTGGCTAGTCATCGCTTACCGCTCTCCTCGTCGCGTTTTTCTTCCGCCGTGCGGCCACCGGCCGGCCGGCGACCGCACGGCGGACCGTCCCGCTCCGGAAGCGGTCACCCACCGACTCGCCGCCGTCCGTGACCGGGGGAAACCGCCCGGTTCACACCCGACCGACTCGACGGTAACCGGCGGGTCGCAGAATCTCAAACGTCTGTTCGAGCGTGTCCCTGGCGGTTTCCGGTTCCCGATGCGACAATCGACCACGCGTTCGATCGAACGAAGGTTCGATCTTCGGTGTTCGGTGTCGTCGGAACGGGAGGGTGCCGTGGGATCCGCACACAGGGCGCGGGTCGTCGACCTGTCGATGGCCAGGGACCGGGTGGGTCATCGGCCGCCGGGTCGCCCGCCCGCACCCCCGCCGGGTCGCCCGCCCGCACCCCCGCCGCTCCGGCTGACCCGGCGGGGTCGGGTGGTGGTGGTATCGATCGTCGTGGCGGTCGTCGTGGCGGTAGCAATCATGATCATGCCTGGGGTGTCGATTGCCGGGCCGGATACCGCGGAGGCGCCGCGGCACCATCTGGTCATGCCGGGGGAGACGCTGTGGGAGGTGGCAGTGGCGCTCGACGAGAGCGCCGACACCCGGGTCATGGTGGACCGGCTGATGCGGCTGAACCACCTGCGGTCACCACTGATCGCCCCGGGCCAGTCGTTACTCCTTCCCTGACGCCCGGCTTCCCGGGTCCACGAGTGTCTCGGCGCAGGGTTCTCGCGCACCGTCGTCTTTCGTCCACGTGCGGTGCCACGTGCGATGCGGACCACACGGACCATACGGGGGTGCTGTCCTCATCTCTGGGGCCGTGCGCTACCTTGGACACAACATCTGGTGCTTGCCGGGGTGTAAGTCATCCACAGGTTGTTCCACAGGTCTTCCGCGGGGAGCTGGCGGTCCATCCACAAGGTGGTCTGTCCGGCGTGGATGCCGGGTCCTCAACGGTGTCCCTCATCCCCGGTCCGGGGCGGTCGGCTCCGGCGCGGGCGAAGGAGGCGTAGCGCGTGCGGTGCCCGTTCTGCCGGCATCCGGACAGTCGCGTCGTTGACAGTCGGGAGGCCGAGGAGGGTTCGGCGATCCGCCGCAGGCGGTCCTGCCTGTCCTGCGGTCGCCGGTTCACTACGATGGAGGAGGCGTCCCTTCAGGTTCGCAAGCGCAGTGGGGCGGCCGAGCCGTTCAGCCGGGCCAAGGTCATCGCCGGTGTCCGCAAGGCCTGCCAGGGCCGGCCGGTGCGGGATGATGATCTCGCGCTTCTGGCGCAGCGGGTAGAGGACGCCGTCCGCTCGTCGGGGTCGGCGGAGGTGCCCGCGGAGGCGATCGGCCGGGCGATCCTCGGTCCGCTCCGTGAGCTCGACGAGGTGGCTTATCTCCGCTTCGCCTCGGTGTACCTGGCCTTCGAGTCGTTGACTGACTTCGAGTCCGCGATCGCCGCGTTGCGCTCCGAGGCCGCCGGACCTCCCACCACGCGGGATGGACCAGCACGACCGGTCCCGCGTGGCGCCGTCGATGTCTCGCCGGTGATCGGCACCCAGCAGGTGCATAGCAGGTAGGGCCGGGACCGCTCGACCGAAAGCGTCATACATCGCCCTGGCTCGCCGTGCCGGCCCGGTCCCGCCGGCGACGGGTGACATCCCGCGTCGCGGCCGTGCGAGGACCGCGGACCTCCCGGACGGCACGCATGCGGCCCGGCTCGACCTGGCTGGTGCCGTTCGCCGTGCGTGTGTTTGCCGTGCGCGTGCTCGTCCCCGCGGGCACCGCCGTGCGTCGAGGTCCGGCCCCGCACCGTCCCGACGTCCACTGGCTGCGGCCTGGGGCGGGGATGCCCACAACACATTGTTGAAGGTTGAAGCTGACGAGTGAAGACGAGGAGCGTCATGACCGACAGCCGCGGCACGAAGCCGAGCAGGTCAGCGGCGAAAGCGAGTGGGTTGAAGATCCAGCGGTCACGTACCACCGCCGGCGTCCACCCGTACGACGAGGTCACCTGGGAGTCCCGGGACGTCGTCATGACCAACTGGCGGGACGGCTCGGTCAACTTCGAGCAGCGGGGAGTGGAATTCCCGCAGTTCTGGTCGGTGAACGCCTCCAACATCGTTACCAGCAAGTACTTCCGTGGGGCGCCCGGCACGCCGGGGCGGGAGTGGTCGCTGCGGCAGTTGATCGATCGGGTCGTGCACGCCTACGGCGCGGCCGGCCGCGAGCACGGCTACTTCGCCTCGGACACCGACGCCGAGATCTTCGAGCACGAACTGACCTGGATGCTGCTCCACCAGGTCTTCAGCTTCAACTCGCCGGTCTGGTTCAACGTGGGAACCCCCGCGCCGCAGCAGGTCTCGGCGTGCCAGCCCTATGACGCCCTCGTCAGCACGCCATCCGGTCTGGTTCCCATCGGCGCCTTGGTGGAGACGGACGCGGTGGGGATGAAGGTCTTCGACGCGCACGGTCTGACCCAGGTGATCGCGACCAAGTCCAACGGCGTCAAGGACGTCCTGCGGATCTGGACGAGGGCCGGTCACGCGCTCGACGTCACCGCCGATCATCTGGTGTGGCGGAGCACCTCCGCGGGTGCCGGGGCCTTCGTCCCCGCCGGCGCGCTGCGGGCCGGGGACACCCTCGAGTGGCATCGCACCATCGCCCCGGGCGAGGGTGAGATCACTTCACGGGAGATCGCCGAGGCGGCGCTCGCGGGCCGGCTGCAGGCGGACGGTTTTGTTGGTCGGTACGCCGGTACGAACGCCTCGCTGACCATCGAGGCGATGACTGTGCCGACCCGGCTGTATGATGCTCCGCTACCCGTTGTCGCGGCTTATCTGCGCAGCCTGTTCCAGGCCGATGGCTACGTGTCCCGCCGGGAGCGCTCGACGCTGATCGGGCTGGACATGATCAGCGAGGGCCTCATTCGCGGGGTGCAGGGTTTGCTCGCCCGGTTCGGCATCTTCGCGCGGGTACGCCGCGAGGCGGATCCGCGACCCGACCGCCACGACCTCTGGAGCCTGGGCATTCAGAACGCCGGTGACCGGCGGACGTTCGCGGACGAGATCGGCTTCCTCGATCCGGTGAAGGCCGCGAAGCTGGAGGCGTCGTTCGATCAGCCCGGCCAGGCCGCGAAGCCGGTGAAGCGGTTGCAGATCGAGNGCATTGAGCCGCGCGGGCCGATGCCGGTCTACGACATCCAGACCGACAGCGGCGAGTACCTCTCCGCCGGCCTCCGTGTGCACAACTGCTTCATCCTCTCCGTGGACGACACCATGGAGTCGATCCTGAACTGGTACCGGGAAGAGGGGCTGATCTTCAAGGGGGGTTCCGGGGCCGGGCTCAACCTGTCCCGCATCCGGTCCTCGAAGGAGCTGCTGTCCTCCGGGGGCACCGCCTCCGGGCCGGTGAGCTTCATGCGCGGCGCCGACGCCTCGGCGGGTACGATCAAGTCCGGTGGCGCGACCCGGCGGGCGGCGAAGATGGTCGTGCTCGACGTCGATCATCCCGACATCGTCGAGTTCGTGGAGACGAAGGCCCGGGAAGAAGACAAGATCCGGGCGTTGCGGGACGCCGGCTTCGACATGGACCTCGGCGGGCGCGACATCGCCTCCGTGCAATACCAGAACGCCAACAACTCCGTCCGGGTGACCGACGAGTTCATGCGGGCGGTCGTCGACGGCGGCGGCTTCGACCTGCGGGCCCGCCTCGACGGCCGTGTCCTGGAGACGGTGGACGCCCGCGGGCTGTTCCACACGATCGCCGAGGCCGCGTGGGCCTGCGCCGATCCCGGCATCCAGTACGACGGAACGATCAACGACTGGCACACCTGCCCCGAGAGCGGCCGGATCAGCGCCTCCAACCCGTGCAGCGAGTACGTGCACCTGGACAACTCCAGCTGCAACCTGGCCTCGCTGAACCTGCTGAAGTTCCTGCGCCCGGACCGCAGCTTCGACGCCGAGGCGTTCGTCGCGGCGGTCGAGTTGATCATTACCGCGATGGACATCTCGATCTGCTTCGCCGACTTCCCGACGCCGGAGATCACCAGGGTCAGCCGGGCCTACCGGCAGCTCGGCATCGGCTACGCCAACCTCGGTGCCCTGCTGATGGCCAGCGCCCGGGCCTACGACTCGGACGGCGGCCGGGCGCTGGCCGCATCGATCACCTCGCTGATGACGGCCACCGCCTACCGGCGCTCCGCCGAACTCGCCGGGATCGTCGGCGCCTACGACGGCTTCGCCCGCAACGCGGACGCGCACCGGCGGGTGATGCGCAAGCATGCCGCCGCGAACGACGCGGTGCGCAGCGTGCACGCCGAGGACTCCCGGATCCTCGCCGTCGCGTCCCGGGAATGGGCCCGGGCGCAGACCGTCGGCGAGAAGCACGGATGGCGCAACGCGCAGGCCAGCCTGCTCGCCCCGACGGGCACGATCGGTCTGGCGATGGACTGCGACACCACCGGCATCGAGCCGGACCTCGCCCTGGTGAAGATGAAGAAGCTGGTCGGCGGCGCCAGCATGAGGATCGTGAACCAGACGGTCCCGGCGGCCCTGCAGGCGCTCGGCTACCCCGAGGAGACCATCGAGGCGATCGTCGAGTACATCGCCGAGTACGGGCACGTCATCGACGCTCCCGGCCTGCGTCCGGAGCACTACGAGGTGTTCGACTGCGCCATCGGGGAGCGCGCGATCTCCCCGATGGGCCATGTCCGCATGATGGCCGCGGTACAGCCGTTCCTCTCCGGCGCGATCTCGAAGACGGTGAACATGCCGTCGACCGCCACGGTCGCCGAGGTCGAGCAGATCTACCTGGAGGGGTGGCGGCTGGGCCTGAAGGCCCTCGCCATCTACCGGGACAACTGCAAGGTCGGCCAGCCGCTGACCGACGTCAAGGGGGCGAAGCAGGCCGCCGAGCTGGCCGCCACCCGGACCGGCACGGGAGTCGGGGTCGGCACGGGAGACGCGGTCGGGACCGCCGGCTCCGTCGGACCCGCCCCGGTGGAGGTCGAGTACCGACCGGTGCGCCGCCGGCTGCCGAAGACCCGCCCGTCGCGGACGGTGTCCTTCTCCGTCGGCGGGGCCGAGGGTTATCTGACCGCCGGTTNCTACCCGGACGACGGTCTCGGTGAGGTCTTCATCAAGATGTCGAAGCAGGGGTCCACCCTGGCGGGCGTGATGGACGCGTTCGCGATCGCCATCTCGATCGGCCTGCAGTACGGCGTGCCGCTGGAGGCGTACGTCAGCAAGTTCATCAACATGCGGTTCGAGCCGGCTGGGATGACCGACGACCCGGACGTGCGGATCGCCCAGTCAATCATGGATTATCTGTTCCGTCGCCTCGCGCTCGACTATCTCGACGCCGATCAGCGGGCCGAACTCGGCATCTCGACCGCGGCCGACCGGGCCCGTCGGGTCGCGGGTCAGTACGGTCCAGCGCCGGCGGTGGAGGCCGCGCGATCGGCGCAGCCCGCCGGGATCGACGGCCCGGCCGGATCCCAGGGGGCCGCGGTGACCGGATCCTCGGCTTCCGTCGCCGATCGGGGTGACCCGGGCGTCCCGCCCGGTCCGGCGGTAGGGAACGGCCCGGCGTACGTGGCACGGGAGTTGCGGCTGGCACCGCCCGGCGAGTCGCTCGTCGCGCAGACCGTGGTCGATGCTCCGCTCTGCTTCACCTGCGGGGTGACCATGCGGCCAGCTGGTAGCTGCTACGTCTGTGAGCAGTGCGGTTCGACCAGCGGCTGCAGCTAGGCGTCGCGGCGGCCGGTCCGACCGGGTGCCCGATGCGCATCGGGCACGCGGTCCGCATCGGGTGCCTGCTCCGCATCGGGTCCCTGCTCCGAGACAGTGCTCGGCGGTGTGGCTCAGTGCTCGGCGGCGAGGAGGTCGACCAGGAGCGCCGCGGTCCAGGAGAACCGGTTGCTGCCCGCGCCGGAACCGTCGAGGGGTGAGTAGTACTCGAACATCGCCCCGGACGATGCGATCATGTCGATCGTGTTCTGGCGCAGGTTCTCCGCGGCGTCGAGCCGACCGTAACGCTCCAGCCCGTCGGCAATCAGCCAGTTCATGTTGACCCAGACGGGACCCTGCCAGTAACACCGGGGAAGGAAGCCCGGGTCGTCGAGCGGCACGCTCGCGATGCCGAACCGGGACCAGTAGCGCGGTGAGGTGAGCGTCTTGACCATCTCGTCGACCCGGTCCTCGGGCACGACCCCGGCATAGAGCGGCAGGAACCCCGAGATCGTCTCGTGGCGCAGCAGCGTTCCCGTCCGGAAGTCGCGGCTGTAGTAGGTGCCGTCGGCGTGGAGCCGCTCGATCGCCTCGCGCGTCCTGTGCATGGACCGCCACAGCCAGGCGGGGATGGTCTGGCCGATCTCGGCGGCGATGGCGGNGAGGNGCTCGTTGGCCCGGATGAGGATCGCGTTGAAGGCGACGTCCTGGACGAGGGGGACGATGCTCCGACGGATCTCGCGGAAGTTGTAGTGCGCCCGCCGCAGCTCACGCACGATCCGGTAGAGCGTGAACAGGTCTCCCGAGGTGAGCCGCTCGTCGGGGGGAACCTCCTTGGAATCGCGCCGCAGCGCGTCCAGGGCGTCGCCGCCGTTGATCCGGCGCAGTGCCCGCACTCCCAGCGGAGCCGCCGGCCTGGTGATCTCCATCCAGGCCGGCGTGTTGTCCATCCCCGACTCCCAGGAGTGGACCAGGGTGACGAGACCGTCGTCGTCGGGGTCGCGTTCGAGGTAGAGCCACGTGTGGAAGCGCAGCAGGCCGGGGAACAACGCGCGGTAGAAGGCGTCGCGGGCGGATGGCGTCATCATGGCTGCGATCCGGACGGCGGCTTCGGCGATCATCGGCGGCTGGGTGACCCCCGTGCTCTGCACTCCGCCGGCGGTCGTGGTCACCTGGTCGCAGCGCCAGCGCTGCGGACCGGCGTGGTAGAAGTCCGAGGTCTCCGCGAAGATCACGTGGGGGATCATGCCGTTCGGCCACTGGCCTCGCAGCAGCGAGAGGACCTCCTTGGCGGCCCGTCCCGGGTCGAGACGGCGCAGTCCGATCGCGATGAAGCAGCTGTCCCAGAGCCACTGGTGCGGGTAGAGCGTCGGGGAGGGCCGGGTGATGTCGCCGAGGTCGTTGTCTCGTAGCACGTCGATCGCGGTTTCCCGTAGTGCCGCCAGGTCTGCGGGAAGGCTGGGGACGGACATCGTGTGAGAGTAGCGGTTACACGCTGTGCACAGAGGCAGGGTCCGTCGGGTGTGGCCCGCCTAACGGAATCGCCGTTCTCGAGCGCCTCGGCGTCGGGGTGGCGTCGGCGGCGGCGCCCGCGTCGGCCCGCCGGTCCTTCCGTCCCGGTGGAGAGCCCGGGTCCGGGCCGGGTCGCGGGTGTCGGCTTGCCGACTACCGTTACGGGTTAGCACCGACTGGTGATCGTCAGAAAATATGGCACGGATGGTGGAACGCAAAAAACTTCTACGGTGAGTAGTGGATCTGTTACTTAAAGTTGCCGTTGGCCTGATCCGCAGGCTGCTCGGCCACCAGAGAAGCTCAGGAGAGTTCGCGGTTCGCGCCACAGGGTGGAATCTGCCAGGTAGTCTTCGCGGCAGCGAGTGCAGCGTCTCGAGGGCTAGGGTCTACACTGCTTGGTAGGCCCGGCGATCGCTGATGTCCGGGTGTGCCTGCACGGGGAATGGTTCCGCGTCTTCGTTCGTTACCTCCCACGTGCACAGAACGAGACGACCCACCCGCACCGACCATCGGATTTGCCACTGATGACGCTGCCTGCTCTGGAACTTGCCGAGCGCACCGACGACAACCGCCCGCGTAGCCCGCGGCGTGCTCGTCGGGCCGCTCCTCCTGTCCGCACCGCTCCCAGCCGTTCGCTGGCCGCTGTTCCCGACGATACCGACGAGCTCGATGTGAGCGCGGTGGCCGAGGTCATCGCCCGTGGTCGCGAGGCCGGCGAGATCAGCCGCTCCGAGTTGCGTGATGTGCTCGAGTCCGCGGACATCGGTATTGAACTGTTGCCCGCTCTCATCGCGCGCCTCAACGCCGTTGGCATCGAACTCCTCGACGAGGAGGAAGCGAGCGACGACGCCACCGCCGCCAGCCGGTCCACCGCCGAACACGCGGGTACCGCCGACCTCGTGCGCATGTACCTGCGCGAGATCGGCAAGGTGCCGCTGCTCAACGCCGCCCAGGAGGTCGAACTCTCCAAGCGGGTCGAGGCGGGCCTGTTCGCTGAGTACAAGCTCGAGAGCGTCCCCGACCTGCCCGCCGACCTTCGTCGTGATCTCGGTCTGCTGGTCAAGGACGGCCATGCCGCCAAGCAGCAGCTCGTCTCGGCGAACCTGCGGTTGGTGGTCTCCGTCGCCAAGAAGTACAGCGGTCGCGGGATGACCCTGCTGGATCTGGTCCAGGAGGGCAACCTCGGTCTTATCCGCGCGGTGGAGAAGTTCGACTACGCCAAGGGCTACAAGTTCTCGACCTATGCGACCTGGTGGATCCGCCAGGCCATCGGCCGGGCGCTCGCCGATCAGGCGCGGACGATCCGCATCCCGGTCCACGTGGTCGAGCAGATTAACAAGATCACCCGGTTGCAGCGCCAGCTTGTCTCCACGCTCGGCCGTGAGCCGACCGACGAGGAGCTCGCCCTCGAGCTGGACATGCCGATCGAGCAGGTGGTGGAGCTGCGCCGGTATGCGCAGGACACCGTCAGCCTGGAGACCTCGGTCGGTGACGATGGTGACTCCGTGCTCGGTGACTTCATCGAGGACTCCGACGCGACCTCCCCGGCGGACGCCGCCTCCTACGGCGCCATGCAGGACGAGATCGAGAACGTCCTCGGTGGCCTGAGCCCGCGGGAGCGCGAGGTGATGCGGCTGCGCTTCGGTCTCGCCGACGGCAAGCAGCACACCCTCGCCGAGGTGGGCAACCGGCTCGGCCTGACCCGTGAGCGCATCCGTCAGATCGAGCGGGACACGCTTCGGGAGTTGCGCAAGCCCGCCGTCGCCGGTCGGCTGCGCGAGTTCCTCGACTGATCGATCGGGCGAGCGCACCTGCGGTCGAGTCCGCGGGGGCACGTCCACGGGTGCACGGTGCGGTACGGGTGCACGGTGCGGCACGGGTGGAAGACAGGAGTACCGCGATCATGGCGGTCACGTCATGATCGCGGGNTCGATGAAAGTCGGATCTTCGTTTTTNCCGGGNGAAGATCCGACTTTGCTGTATCAAGCTCCGGGTTCGGCTTCTCCGTCGGATCCGGTGCCGGGTCCCAGTGCGCTTCCCGTCATCGGCTCCGACGCCGACCGCCGCGACCGGGCCGAGGCGGCGGCGAAGGGCAGCAGGGCATCGGGGTTGGCGACCGAGTCGAGGCTCACGGCCTCGTCCAGGGCGGTCCCGGCGAGCAGGCGCTTCACCGGTACCTCGAGCTTCTTGCCGGTGTGGGTCCGAGGGACCTCGGTGATCTCGATGATCCGGTCGGGAACGTGGCGTGGGCTGAGTTCGGCGCGCAGAACCTCGCGCAGCCGAGCGGCCACCGCCTCGGTCAGGCCGGGCTCGGTGAGGACGACGAAAAGGAGCAGCTCGCCGTGCCCGCGCTCGTCCGCGGTGTCGACCGCGAGGCTGTCGGCGATCCCGGGGACCCGCTCGACCACGCTGTAGAGCTCGCTGGTACCGATCCGGACGCCGCCGCGGTTCAACGTCGCGTCCGAACGTCCCTGGATGACGACGGCACCGGTAGGTGTGATCCTCGCCCAGTCCCCGTGGCGCCAGACGCCGGGGTAGACGGAGAAGTAGCTCTCCCGCAGCCGGCCGCCGTCCGGGTCAGCCCAGAAGCACAGCGGCATGGACGGCATCGGCGCGGTCACGACAAGCTCACCGACCTCGTCGACGACCTCCTCGCCGGCCTCGTCGAAGACGCGCACCGCGCAGCCCAGCGCGCGTGATCCGATCTCCCCGGCCCGCACCGGCATCGTCGGCAGGCCCGCCACCAGCGCCGTGCAGACGTCGGTGCCACCGCTGATCGACGACAGCATCACGGTCGGGCTCACCGCTTCGTACACCCAGGCATAGCCGGCTGCGGACAGTGGCGATCCGGTCGATCCGACGGTGCGCAGCCTGGACAGATCGGCGAACTCGCGCGGGACCAGCCCGGCGTCCTCGCAGGCCTGCAGGTAGCCCACGGACGTGCCCAGGCACGTGAGCTCCAGGGCCTCCGCCAGACCGAACAGGGTGCCGAGCGCCGGATAGCCGGGCGCTCCGTCGTAGAGCACGACGGTCGCGCCGACGAGCAGACCGGAGACCAGATAGTTCCACATCATCCAGCCGGTCGTGGTGAACCAGCAGAACCGGTCGTCCGGACCGAGATCGAGGTGCAACGCCAGCGACTTCAGATGCTCCAGCAGGATACCGCCGTGGCCGTGCACGATCGCCTTGGGGGGGCCGGTCGTGCCGGACGAGTAGAGGATCCACAGCGGCGCGTCGAAGGCGACCCGGGTGAACTCGGGCTCGGAGGTCTCCGAAGCCATCAGCTCGTCCCAGGTGAGCAGCCCCGGCAGCCCCGCGGCCCGGGCCCGGGAGAGCGCGTCCGGCCACAGGTACGGCACGATCACGCTTGCCCCGAGTCCCGGCAGGTCGCCCGCGAGCGNGGNGNGGGTGTNGNGGGCGTCGTAGCTCTTCCCGCCGTAGCTGTAGCCGTCAACGCCGATCAGGACCTTCGGGTCGATCTGGCCGAACCGCGCGCGCAGGGCCGTCGGGCCGAGCTCCGGCGAGCACGACGACCACACCGCGCCGATGCTGGCGGTGGCCAGCATCCCCACCATCGCGTAGACGGTGTTCGGCAGCACGGCGCAGACCCGGTCACCCTCGGCGACACCCAGGCTCCGCAGTCCCGCCGCCGCCTTCGCCACCTGCCGGCGCAGCTCGTCCCAGGACACCACGGCCGTGGCACCGTCCTCGCGCACGGCGATGACGGCCGGGGCCGGCCCGCGCCGGGTGAGCGCGTTCTCCGCGTAGTTCACCCGGGCACCGGGAAACCAGACCGCGCCGGGCATCGCCGCGTCGGCGAGCGCCGGACCGGTGCCGCGGTCCCCCTCGACCGCGCAGAAATCCCAGATCGACTCCCAGAACGTGTCCAGGTCGGTGACAGACCACTCCCACAGGCGCGTGTCGTCGGCGAGCTCAACCCCCCGCTCGGCGGCGAGCCAGGCGCGGTAGTTGGTCACCGCGGCCTGGCTGATCCGACGGGGAGGCGGTTCCCACAGTGGCGTGCCGGCAGCCACCGACCCACCATCACGGCCGGCCGGCTGCCGCCCGTCTTCCATCGCCGCATGGTCCGGTGTCACTCGGTCTGCTGCCACGGGCACTGACCCTAGGCCATTCCGGGCAGATCTACGTGCCTCACCGATGGCCCCGGATCCTCGTCATCGACACCACCGCTATCTCTGGGAGCGTGATCGGGCTACGGTCGACAGATGGGTGTCCCGGGCGATTCCGAGCGGCGGACCGACGGCCGTCCGCAGGTCGAGCCGCAGGTCGAGCCGACGGTCGTGGCCTGGGATCCGGTCATGGCCGGCTACGACTTCGGGCCGACGCATCCGCTGCATCCCGTGCGGCTCGAGCTCACCATGGACCTCGCCATGAGTCTCGGTGTTCTCGACGCGCCGGGCATCCGGATCTCCAGGCCGACCCTCGCCTCCGACGACCTCATCGGCCTGATCCACGATCCGGTCTACCTGAGCGCGGTCCGCGCCGCGCCCGACCCGGCGCAGGCCAGGTTCGCGGCCCTGTTCGGCCTGGGCACGGCCGACAACCCCATCTTCGAACGGATGCACGAGGCCGCCGCACTCATCACCGGTGGCACGATCGAGGCGGCACGGGCGGTGTGGAGCGGGCCGCCGCGGCACGCCGTGTCGATCGCCGGCGGGCTGCATCACGCGATGCCGGGAATGGCGAGCGGATTCTGCATCTACAACGACCCGGCGATCGCGATCGCCTGGTTGCTCTCCGCCGGAGCCACCAGAGTGGCGTACGTCGACGTGGACGTGCATCACGGCGACGGCGTGCAGACGGCGTTCTACGACGATCCGCGGGTGCTCACCATCTCCCTACACCAGACGGGGAGTACCCTCTTCCCGGGCACCGGATTCCCGACCGAGGTGGGTGCTCCCGCCGCGGAGGGCACCGCGGTGAACGTGGCGTTGCCCCCCGCCACCGGCGATGCCGGCTGGCTGCGCGCCTTCTCCGGGGTGGTGCCGGTGCTCCTGCGGTCCTTCCGGCCGCAGGTGCTGGTGACCCAGCACGGCTGCGACACGCACGCCTTCGACCCGCTGGCCGATCTGGCGCTGTCGGTGGACGGCCAACGGGCCTCCTACGACCTGCTGCACGCGCTGGCCCACGAGGTCTGCGACGGACGCTGGCTGGCCTGCGGCGGTGGCGGGTACGCGCTGGACACGGTCGTGCCGCGGGCCTGGACGCAGCTGCTGGCGATCGCCGGCCACGTGCCCCTGGATGCCGGCCGCGCCCTGCCGGAGGACTGGCGCTCCGCGGCGCCGGGACGGGTGCGGGCGGCGACCGGGCAGAAGTCCGTCGGAGCCGCCGCCATGCCCCGGACGCTCGGGGACGGGGTGAGTGTCCGGTATCGTCCCTGGGACGCGGGAGAGGGAGACCCCGACGATCCGTTGGACCGGACGGTGGCGGCGACCCGGCGTCAGGTGCTGCCGTTGCACGGCCTCGACCCCACCGTCGACCGCTGAGCCCTGCGTGAGAGCTGAGCACTGCGTGAGAACCGGGTGAGCGCCGCGTGAGCACCGAGCCTCCGGTCGTCTATCCGGCCGAGTGGGAGGCCGACGTCATCCTCAGTGACGGCGGCACCGCCCACATCCGCCCGATCCTGCCGACGGACGGCCCGCTGTTGCGGACCTTCTGGACCCGGCTGTCGACCCAGTCGATCTACTTCCGGTTCTTCGCCGTGCGCCGTGCCCTGAGCGACGCCGACATCCACCGGATGACGACCGTGGACCAGCGGCTGCGCGGCGCCATCGTCGCGATGATCGGCGACGACCTGGTCGCGGTCTCCCACTGGGAGAGCACCGCCGCACGGCCGACCGAGGCGGAGGTCGCCTTCCTGGTGGAGGACGCCCAGCAGGGACGAGGGCTGGGTTCGGTGCTGCTGGAGCATCTTGCCGCCGCGGCCTGGGACCGTGGGATCCGCCGCTTCGACGCCGACGTGCTCGGGGAGAACCAGCAGATGATCCGGGTCTTCCTCGATGCCGGTTACACGGTCTCGAGGACCTGGGACTCGGGCGCGGTCCGGCTGTCCTTCGAGATCACCCCCACCCAGAAGTCGGTCGGGGTGATGCGGGCCCGGGAGCACCATGCCGAGGCCGCCTCGATCGGTCGGCTGCTGCATCCGCGCGCGATCGCCGTCATCGGTGCGGGGCGGTCTGCCGCGTCCGTGGGCAACGCGGTCCTGCGTCACCTGCTCGCCGGCGGTTTCGACGGCCCCGTCTACCCGGTGAACCCGGCGGCGGCCGCGGCCGGCGGCGCGGTGGCGTCGATCCAGGCCTACGCCGGCATCGAGGACGTGCCGCGTCCGGTCGACCTGGCCGTGGTGTGCGTGCCGCCCGCGCAGGTGCCCGACGTCGTCGCCGCCTGCGGGCGGGCGGGAGTCTGGGGGCTGGTCGTCCTCACCGACCAGCGCGACGCCGCCGCAGACGCGGCCCTGGTGGCTGAGGCCCGGGCGGATGGCATGCGGGTGGTCGGCCCGGCGAGCATGGGCATCCAGAATCCGGCGGCGGGGTTGAACGCCTCGATGGTGCCCCGGATGCCCCCGGCCGGCCGCATCGGCTGCTACTCCCAGTCGGGTCCGTTCGGCGGGGCCATCCTGGCGGCGGCGGCCGCGCGCGGGGTCGGTCTGTCGGTCTTCGTCTCCGCCGGGGACCGGGCCGACGTGAGCGGCAACGACCTGCTCCAGTACTGGGAGGAGGACCCCGAGACCGACGCGGTGATCATGCATCTGGAGACCTTCGGTAACCCCCGCAAGTTCGCCCGGCTGGCCCGGCGGGTGGGTCGGCGTAAACCAGTGATCGTCGTGTACTCCGGCCGTTCGACCCTTGACGACGCGCTTCTGCGGCAGGCCGGGGTGATCGGCGTCGACCAGGTCTCCCAGGCGTTCGACGTCGCGCTGCTGCTCACCACGCAGCCGCTGCCCGCGGGCGGTCGGGTCGCCGTCGTCGGCGACTCCCGGGCCCTGGTCCGGCTGACGGCCCGCGCCGCCGACGCGGCCGGGCTCAGAGTCGAGGAGGTGCTCCTCCCGGTTGGCAGCTCCCCCGGGGACCTCACCCGGGCGTTGACCTCCGCCGCGGACCGGGCGGATGCGCTGATCGCCACGCTGGTCCGGCTGCCGCCCTCCCCGGCCGGGCCGATCGCGGTGGACGCCGTCGCGGCTGCCGCGACCATCGAGATCCCGGTTCTCGCCGCCGTGCAGGGGGTCGAGATGCCCGGCGAGCTCGCTGGCATCCCGGCCTATTCGTCGCCGGAGGCTGCCGTCGCCGCGCTGCGCCGGGTGGTGGGCTACGCCCAGTGGTGGGCGCGCCCGATCGGCACCGTGCCGACGACGACGGTGCGAGCAGACGAGGCGCGTTCGCTCGTCGCCGGACTCACCGGTCGCCTTCCGGAGGATCGGGCTGCCGCCCTGCTGGACTGCTACGGCGTCACGGTGGAGCCGGCCGTCCTGGTGACGTCCCCGCGCCGGGCCGTCGAGGCGGCGGGCCAGCGCGGCTATCCGGTGGCGCTCAAGGCGCGGTCGCGGCCCTACCGGCATCGTCCGGACCTGCGCGGTCAGCGTCTCGACCTGCCCGACGCGGCAGCCGTGCGGGCGGCATGGGCGTCGCTGCGCTCCCAGCTCGGGGCGGAGGTGCCGATTGTCGTCCAGCGGATGGCCCCGGTCGGCGTGTCGGTGGTTGTCGGTTCCGAGGAGCATCCCCGGTACGGTCCCCTGGTCTCGTTCGGCCTCTCGGGCCCCGCGACCGAGCTGCTGGAGGACCGCGCACATCACATCCTTCCCCTCACCGACGTTGACGCGGCGCGCCTCGTGCGCTCGGTGCGGGCGGCGCCGCTGCTGCTGGGATACCTCGGCTCGACGCCGGTCGACATCGCCGCGCTGGAGGACCTGCTCCTCAAGATCGCCCGGCTCGCCGACGACGTGCCGGAGGTGGTTCATCTCACGTTGGATCCAGTGATCGTGTCGACCGGGCGGGTGACCGTGCTGTCCGTGGAGATCGTTGCTGGACCGTCGGCGCCCCGCGCGGACGTCGGACCTCGGCGGTTCTGGACACCGAACCACCCGACTCCGGACGGGGCGACTATCCGGGGTGGTTCAGCACAACATGCGCACGCCGTCCACAATCGTCTCCCATGACGTCGCCGCACTCCGCGCAGCCGCCTGTCCGGCCCGCTTCCGGCGCATTCCCGATGCTCTCCCCTGATTCTGCGGGAGTTGCCGGGACGCCTGGTACCCCCGTAGAGGGGATGCCTGGGCAGGCGTCTCTCGTGCCGATGTACCGGCCGGCGAACGTTGGGCTGTCGGAGGCGCTGCCGGGGGACCTCGGGTCGGTGGATCTGGGGTCAGTGGATCTGGGGTCGGTGGATCTGGGGTCGGTGGCCGCGGGGCCCGCGGGTGCGCGCTTCTCCGTGAGCCCCCCGGGATCCGCCTCCCCGTCATCGGGCGTTGTTCCGTCCGGCCAGGGGGATGTCTCCCCGGGACCGAATCCGGTCACCCGATCCCAAGGGGGACCGTCGGCTGGCCCACACACCAACCCCGCCCCACACACCAACCCCGCCCCACGCGCGCATCCCGGCCCGAACCAGGTCCCCGGCCCGAAGCACGCTCCCGGCCCGGAGACCGGCCCCGGTCAAGACCGGGGAGCCGNCCCCGAGCTNCCCGGACTNCCCGAGGGCTGGCCCATGGTCGCCCGGCCGGCCGCTTCGGCCGTGACCGCCGAGCCGGTCACGCGGGACGTCATCGACGGCACCGAGCCGCGCCGCGCGCCGGAGGCGCCAGGGATGCGCCGGTCCGATCCGGCGGGGCTGCCGGGGCGTGTCCGGTCCGCTTTCCCCCNGCCCGGACACGCCCCGGGAACCGACCCCGCGGCCACGTTCGTGATGCTGGACGCGCTGTTCGCGTGGGCCCCGGTCGGTCTCGCCCTGCTCGACCGGGCCGGGCGGTTCCTGCGGGTCAACGACACACTTGCCCGGTTCGACCGCCGGCCGGTCCACGAGCACCTCGGCCGTACCGTCTCCGAGCTCCTCGGCGACACCGGCCAGGAACTCGACGCTCTGCTGGCACGGGTACTGCGCACCGGCGAGCCGGTGGTGGACTTGGAGGTCATGGTCGCCACCGATGGTTCCGGGCCGCCGCAGACGTGGCTCGCCAGCTGGTATCCGGTGAACGACCCTCAGGTCGGGCTGGTGGGCGTGGCGTTCGTCGCGATCGACGCCAGCGGGACGCGGGCGGTCGAGGGGGAGCGGGCGCGGGCCGACGCACGTTACCTCGGCCTCGTGGACGCCGCCGCGGTGGACGTGTTCCACGCCGAAGGCGACGGGGCACTCGATGCCGATCTGCCCCGCCTGCGGGCCTTCACCGGGCGGCATCCGGCGGAGCTGGCCGGGTTCGGCTGGCTCGGCGTGGTCCACCCCGACGACCGGGAGCGGGTCGGGCGCGCCTGGCACGGGGCGATCGAGCACGGTGAGACCTTCGAGGCCGAGTTCCGGATCTCCGGTGGCGGAGGCGACCGCACCGCCATGCGGGTGGTCGAGGCCCGCATCGTTCCCATGCCGGCGGCCGGCCGGCCGAACAGCCGGCCCAGCGAGTGGCTCGGGGNGATCCGCGACCTCACCGAGGTACGCGCCGCCGAGGCCGACCGGGCCACGGCCGACCAGCGGGCCCGGATCGCGACGGAACGGGCCGAACAGACCGCGACGTTGGCCGTGGCGCTCGCCCGGACCCTGACCGTGGACGACGTCGTCGCCACCGTCCTCGACGTCGGGGGGCGGATGGCCGGGGCCGCCGGCCGGGGCGTCGCGCTCGTGGACGAGGCGCACGACCGGCTGCTCTTCCACGCCCCGCCGGGTCCCGCCGACGGCCTCGCCCGCTGGTCGGAGGTGGCGCTGGGGGCGGTACATCCGGTGGCGGAGGTCATGCGGGGCGGTCGTGCGCTGTTTCTCGTCGACCGCGACGAGCTGCTCGCCCGCTGGCCGGTGCCGGAGGTCGCCGACGTCGCCGCCGCGGCGGGTGAGCATGCCTGGGCGATGCTGCCGCTGGCCGTCGGGGGCGGCGCCCCCTTCGGCGTGGTGACCTTCGGGTTCCGCCAGGCGCGGGAGTTCACCGCCGCTGATCAGGCGTCCCTCATCGCGATCGCCGACGCCTGCGCGCAGGCCCTGGAACGGGCCACCGGCTACGAACAGCTCGCCGCCGACGCCGCGCGCGGTCATCGGACCCTGGCTGCGACGCGCGAGGCGCAGGCCGCCCTGGCACTCGCCGATCGACGCCTTCAGCTGCTGGGGCGAGCTACCGGGATCGTGGCCGCGGCCGTGGAGCCTCCCGTCGCCCTGCGCTCCCTGGCCGAGTTGATCGTCTCGGAGGTCGCCGACCTGTGTGTTGTCCAGCTCGTCACTGGCACACCCGCTCCCGTCCCGGCGTCCTGGAGCGCTGCCGCGGTGTCCGTCCGGGACGGGGACGCGGCCGGGGATAAGGCCGGGGATAAGGCCGGGGCCGAGGAGACGGCGGGGGACCGGGCGGCAGAGCCGGTGCCCGAGCTGCGTCCACTCGTCGTCCTGGCCCGTGACGGGCTTGGCACGGTGCCTCCGTTCGCCTCGGGGGCCGGCGCGGCGACGTCGCCGGCGAGTCCGTTCGCCCGGGCCGCCCGCCGGGGCGAACGGCTGATCGTCGCACTGACAGCGGGCGAGTGGGATCCGCCGGCCGACGCCGAGCGGTGGATCCGCCAGGTGGGGGCCCACACGATGGCTGTCGTACCCGTGGTACGGGTCGGCCACGTCGTCGCCGTACTGAGTGTGACCGCCGTTGCGGATCGACCTCCGTTCACCGAAGCGGATCTGCTCTTGCTGACCGAACTCGCCGCCCGGGTGGGGGTCGTCCTGGACCGGATCGATCGGGGGGCCGCCGAGCGCAGCAATGCGCTGGCACTGCGCGAGGCGTTGCGCGGTTCTCCACCCGCCGTCCCGTCCGGGCTCGAGGTGGCCACCCGTTACCTGCCCGGCGGGGTCGATGACGACGCCGGTAGCGACTGGTTCGACGTGATTGACCTGGGAGCCGGGCGAGTCGCCCTGATGATCGGCAACGTGATGGGCCGAGGGATCCGGGCGACCGCGGTGATGGGGCAGCTGCGCGCGGCGGCCCGCACCTGCGCCCGTCTCGATCTTCCCCCGGCCGAGGTGCTGACGCTGCTGGACGGCATCGTCGCGGACCTGCCCGGGGAGGAGATCGCCACCTGCATCTACGCGGTCGTTGAGATCGACAGTGGGGTGCTGACGCTGGCGAGTGCCGGGCACCCGCCGCCCCTGGTCGTCGCGCCGGACGGGTTGGTCTCCAGGCTCTACATGGCGGTGGGATCTCCACTCGGGGTGGCCCGGTCGGACGTGACCGAGTACACGGTGCGACTGGGACGGGGATATCTGATCGCCCTGTTCACCAACGGGCTCGTCCGGGGACGTGCGCGCGACCTCGACGCCGGGGTCTCGCAGCTCGCGGCCGCGCTCGCCCGCGCCAGCGACAGGTTCACCGCGAATCTGGACGACCTGGTCACCACGGCGTGTGCCGGTCTCGGTCCCGCCGTCGCCCCCGGCCCAGTGGGTTCCGGGGCGGCCGACGGGGCGGCCGACGAGGTGGCGGCCGATGACGTCGCGCTTCTGTTCGCCCGGTTGCCCGTTGAACCGACGGCCGCGGCGGCCCTCCTGGACGTCACCTTCGACGGTGCGGCGAGCCTGCGCGCCGTGCGGGCTCAGGCCAGGCTCGCGCTGGAGAACGCGCCGCTGGCCTCGGAAGTCGTCGACACCATCGTTCTGGTGCTGTCGGAGCTGGCGAGCAACGCGGTGCGGCACGGTCGCCCACCACTGTCGGTGCGGCTGCGGCTGCTGGGCGACCGGGCCGTCGTCGAGGTCGCCGACGGTGGCGGCCGGGTGCTGCGGCGGCGCCACGCCGCGGCCGAGGATGAGGCCGGCCGCGGGCTCGGCCTGGTCTCCCAGCTCGCCGTTCGGCATGGCGTCCGTCCGGTCCCCGACGGGAAGGCCGTGTGGGCCGAGATCGACCTGACCGGGACGACCCCGCCCGAACCGGACTGACGCCATGGCCAGAGGGTCAATTGCGTGGTCTGTTATATCTGTCCGATTTACCTCAGTCCGGCGGGTGAATCCGTCCGGACGGCCGGGGCGGGGCTGCCCGGGTGACGGGCTGACCTGCCGGCTACGGCACGAGACGGCCTGATACGGGTGGACCGGCCGTCCCGGCGGCATCAGGAAGTCTGGTGTCGCGTAACGTGAGCTGCATGCCGGACGCGGTGCTGCGCCTCGACAATGTCAATGTCGTGCGAGATGGGTCATACCTGCTCAGGAACGTGTCGTGGGCGGTGTTCCCTGGCCAGCGCTGGGTGGTCCTCGGTCCCAACGGCGCCGGGAAGACGACCCTGCTGCAGGTGGCCTCGGGCCGGCTGTTTCCCACCAGGGGCACGGTCGACCTGCTCGGCGCCCGTCTCGGCAAGGTCAACCTTCTCGATCTACGATACCGGGTGGGTGTCGTCAGCCCGGCGCTGGTGGAGACGCCACCCGCCGACGAGCGGGTACTCGACGCGGTGGTGACCGCCGGCTGGTCCGTGCTGGGCCGCGCCGACGAGGAGTACGACGAGGTCGATCTCACCCGCGCGGCCGGCCTGCTGACCCAGTTCGGGTGCCGTGGACTGGTCGACCGTCGGTTCGGAACCCTCTCCGAGGGAGAGCGCAAGCGCGTGCTCATTGCCCGGGCCCTCATGACCGACCCGGAACTCCTCCTGCTCGACGAGCCCGCCTCCGGGCTCGATCTGGGTGCGCGGGAGGCGTTGATGCGGCGGCTCACCCGCTTCGCGGCCGACCCCATCGCTCCTGTCCTCGTCCTCGTCAGCCACCACGTGGAGGAGATCCCGGTCGGGGTGACCCACGCGTTGCTGGTGCGCGGCGGCCAGGCGCTTGCGGCCGGTCCGGTCGCGCAGGTCCTCACCGCGCAGGCGCTGTCCTCCTGCTTCGGGATTCCGTTGGAGGTCGGCGTGGCGGCCGGTCGCTACACCGCCCGGCTTGCCGCTGGACCGCCTCCCCGGCATCCGGTATCCGCCTCGGTCTGAGTCTGTGCCGCGGGGCTGAGTCTGTGCCGCGGGGCTGAGTCTGTGCCGCGGGGTGTTTGTCCGTTCAGGGGCCGATCGGCCGTGACCGGGGTCGGTCGATGGTCGGACGGGGTCGGTCGATGGTCGGATGACCACGATCGGCGGGGTGCGGTGACCGTCCCGACGTGATCCGGTCCCGAGTCACCGCTCGGTCCCGGCGTTTCGCGTACGGTCCGGTGGGCCGTCCATCCCCGTCAAGCGGCCTCAGCCCGTCGTAGCGCGCCTTTTCCGGTATCGCCGGTGTATTTTTTCGCGGCGGCCGTCGTGCTCCCTCTCCGAGGCTCGTCCGTTCGTGGGCCGGCCGGCGACCCGGACGGACGCTGACCGCCGGTTGCCCCCGGACCCGTCGCTGGTTGGCCGTCGTTCATCGTTCGTCGAGCAGCTCCCACAACCATCCCGACCGTCGCACACCCGCGCCGAGCGACCTCAGCCGGCCGGCAAGTTGCCGATCCGAGGTGATGACGACCACGGGCGCGACCGCGTCGCGCGCCGCCGCCACGATGGCGTCGTCGCCGTGCCCGGGGGCGTGCACGACGACGATGGTCGGTGCCGCGCGGTCCGCCCTCGCTGGAACGTGGCGGCCCTTCTCTGGCGCGACGTCCGCGGGCCGGACCTTTTCGGGTGTGATCTTTCCGGGCCGTACGGTTCCCTCGGGAACTCCGGCCCGTGCCGCACCCTCGAGAACGACCACGATCCGCTCAGGCCATTCCGGCCTCGATGATGGCCGCGGGTGCGTGCCGGGACGGGTGATCCGCGCCGAAATAGCGTCGACCAGCCGTCCGGCCGCTCCTGGGCGGTCCCGCCACCACCCGTCGGGCCGGGAGCCAATCACGTTGGCACCGTCTACCACCCACGTGCGCGGGTACTCGTCCGTGGGTCGGCTCATACCGGCGGCGCCGGAATCAGGGGTACTCATCCGGCGCGGCGATCCCCTTTGGCATTCGTACCGGTCGGTTCCGCTCGCGGCACCACCACCCCAAAGGCGCCGGCGGCTGTTGCCCGCCGTTTGCCGGGCAATCGTCCACGGGAGTCGGTAGACGAACACGATCGGTGTCCCAAGGTCGGAGGACATGGACGCCGCTCGGTCCACGCCTGCCCAACTGTCCGCTTGCGGTCGGCCTTTCGACTGGGAAGGTGTGATTCGCAGAACATGATCATCCCTCTATCATGTGGAGCTTGCTCCCTGTCTTTGGGTTCCGCACTCCGACTGCCAGGGCGGCGTGCGTTGAGCGCTGACTTCGTCTTCGGCGACCCAAGCCTGCGAGCCCGACGAACCAGGCGTGACAGTTCCCCGCGTTCTCGTGGTAATAATAGACGCGTGAGTTCTGCGGTCCGCTGACCTGAAGGAGAGTGGCATGGCCCAGAAGACCATCGTCTCGTTGATTGACGATNTCAGTGGAGAAGAGGCCGACGAGACCGTCCGGTTCGGACTCGACGGTGCGCAGTATGAGATCGACCTGTCGGAGAAGAACGCCACGAAGTTGCGTGAGTCGTTGGCTCCGTTCGTCACCGCGGCTCGCCGTTCCGGCGGTCGGGCGGCGGGTGGCCGGCGTGGTGTGCGTGCCGCTTCGCGCCGTACCGGCGGAACCGACCGTACCGCCGACATTCGTGAGTGGGCGCGCAGCAACGGTTACACGGTGAGTGACCGGGGGCGTATCGCTTCCAACATCGTCGAGGCGTACGACAAGGCCCACTGATCCTGGTCTTGACTGCTTTTCCGGGGTAGGGACCGGAGCAGTGGAACCCCTTGTAGCGGTAGTGCCCGTGGTATTGGACGACGGGCCGCGCGATCCGGCGGACCGAAGATCGTGTGATCAGGTTTTGCATGGTCAGGTTCCTGCCACACCGACCGNGCCGGTGTGGCAGGAACTATTGGCGTTGCCGCTGACGCAGTCCGTCGCCAGATCTGTTCGTTCCGTCAGTTCGGCAGCTGCCGGGCCATCCAGTTTTCGACGTCTTCCGCGGTTCGCGGAAGTGCGGCGGACATGTTCCGCCTTCCATCCCTGGTGACCAGGATGTCGTCTTCTATCCGGACGCCGATGCCTCGCAGTTCCGGCGGAACCATCAGGTCGTCCGGCTGGAAGTACAGGCCCGGTTCGACCGTCAATACCATGCCCGGTTCCAGCGCCGCGTCGCGATAGGTCTGGTCGCGCGCCTGCGCGCAGTCGTGCACGTCCAATCCGAGCATGTGCGACGTGGAGTGCAGGGTATAGCGGCGATGGACGCCCGCTCCCGGGGAGCGTGGGTCCTCGGTCAGCGACTCCTGCGCACTGACCGGCAGGAGCCCCCAGTCGTCGAGCGCCGTGGCGATGACCCGCATGGCGGCCCGGTGCGGCTCCAGGAAGGACGCTCCCGGCCGGACCGCGTCGATCCCGGCCTGCTGGGCGCGAAGAACCACGTCATAGACCTGGCGTTGCACCTCGGTGAACCGTCCGTTGATCGGAAGCGTGCGGGTGACGTCGGCCGTGTAGAGGGACCGTCCCTCGACCCCCATGTCGAGCAGGGCGAGATCACCGGCGCGTACCGGCCCGTCGTCGCGGACCCAGTGCAGCGTCGTGGCGTGGTGGCCACAGGCGACGATGGAACCGTATCCCACGTCGTTGCCGTCCACCCGGGCCCGCCGCCAGAACGTCCCCTCCAACCATCGTTCTCCGTTGGGCAGGTCCATCGCCCGACCGATTTCTCCCACGCACTCGGTGAAGCCACGCACGGTCGCGGCGATCGCCTCGTCCAATCGGGCGATCTCGAAGTCGTCCTTGAGCAGCCGCAGCTCGGAAAGGGCCTNTGCGAGGGCCAGATCGCGGTCGGTTCCTGGTCCACCCCGGCCGGACCAGCGCAGCACCGAACCGTCCACGACCGGATCGACTCCGCGTAGTACCCGGGTGTTTCCCGGTGCCAACCGCGCGAGCGCGTCCGCGAGCTCCGTGAGCGGCCGGCATTCGATCTCCAGCTGTGCCGTGGTCTCCCGAACCCCCGGTCTGGGACCGACCCACAGTTCCCCGTATCGCCGGTCGGTGTAGAAGGCGGAGCTCGACCGGTCGGACCGCCCGGCGACATAGAGCACCGCATCATGCTCACCGGCCGCGTTGGGTAGCAGAACCAACACGGCATCGGGTTCATGGCAGCCGGTCAGCCAGAAGAAGTCACTTCCGGGACGGAACGGAAAATCTGTGTCGTTTGCCCGTACCCGCAGACCGCCGCTCGGCACCACAAGCGCGTCCGCCGGGAACCGCGAACCCAACAAGGCGCGACGTTTCGTGGTGTAGGGTGCGCAGTCATCGCGGGATGGCACAGCGTCGTCAATCGGCGCCCACCCGGTCGACATAAATCGCCGGAACGCCGCGTGTGGTTCCTCGTCGTGGTTGGCCTGTCCGGGTTCGCGCACGGAATCATCCGATGCCGGAGGTTCACTGGCCCCGGTGGGGACAACGCCCGGCTCGTCGGTCGTGATGAGGTTCGGATCANGCCCGGCCGGCGCGCTCTCGGGCACCCCCGTGCCGGTCGGTGGAGGTGAGCTTTGGTGGGACTGGGCACTCATACCGTTAACGGTAGGCCCCGTTGCGGACGGCGGGTAGCGCGAGGCGCACCGCCATGCCCGGCGCGTTGGCCGGACTTCTCGTCGTTGGTCCGCCGGGCATTTGGTGCATCGCGCCGCCGCGGTGATGCCGGGCCGATGTGGGCGGTCGCGTCGCGACCTGGGCCCGAACGCCGCTACCCACTTCGCCGCCTTCGGACCCTTCCATGAAGACTGTTCCTCCCACCTCGGGTGAGTTAACGAGGGCACGCAATCGGTTGTGGGAGATCTGGGGGATCCGATCGGTTGTGACCTTCCGTCGTGGACTGTTAACTCATCTGCCGGTCGGCGGGGAAGGCGGGTCCACGTTGCACGGATCGAGTCGGTCCGGGGGCGGACGTCCTCGGTGTGCCGTAATGCCGGTCCGATAGCCACCGGCATCGTGCGATTCGGGTGCTGTGCTCGATTCGGGTGCTGTGCTCGATTCGGGTACTGCACTCGATTCGGGTACTGCACTGCGTGTCGCGAACACCATCGGGTACCGGCATCATTGTTGCGCATCCCGATACCGGTGGCTGTCGTCGGGATCGCAGGATCGGGATCGGGCCCGCGACCGGTCTCGATGCTCGGCGTCAGCCNGGGTCCGCCGCCGCTCGGCTCGGCCGGGACGGTCCGGGCGGCACCGTCGGAGTCCGCACGGTCCGCGGGCCGGCCGGGGGCCTGCGAGGTCGTACATCCGACAACCCCTCGGGAATGCCATGACGCCCGTCACCCGTCACCATCGAAAAGACTGTCCGGGAGGGTTCCGGTCCGTCCGCGCCCACGTCGTGCCAAGGTGGTCCGGCGGGTTCGCGCCGGTGGTGGACGGTGCCGACCCCGGGCGGCGCCACTGGCGCGGATGATCTCATCCCGGTGGATGAGGGAGGAGGACGCGGCCATGACCTGGCCTCCGGATCGTCCGGATCGTCCGGAACGGTACGGGCCGACGGCGGGACGCCGGGACGGCGAGCGGCCTGGCCGGTCCGTCCGTGACCCGCGGGACCCACGCCGGGCCCCTGAGGAGGACTGGCCCGTCGGGCAGTGGCCGCGCCGGGAGCACCGGCCCGCTCCGCGGGGTCACGATGATGACGAGCCGCGCGTACCCCCCGGCGCCTACCCCGATCCCTACGGCCGGTACCCCATCGATCACCCGGCGGCCGAGCCCCGGTATGACCGGCCGGCCCCGGAGGGTCCCGTGGCACCCGGGCAGGGCGGCTTACGGCGCGGTCTCACCGCCATGGCCGCGGTGTTGGCGACCCTCGTCCTGATCCTGGCGACCGGTGGCTGGGCCGTGCTGAAGCACTACGACGGTAGGGTGCATCACATCCCGCTGGCCTTCTCCGCCAGCGCGGACCGGCCGGCGTCCGCATCGGGCGGAACGCAGAACATCCTGCTCGTGGGGTCGGACACTCGGACGGGGACCAACGGCGAGTTCGGCCAGGTCGAGGGGCAGCGGTCGGACACGACCATCCTCGCCCACCTCGACGGCGACGGTTCGACGACTCTCATCTCCTTCCCCCGGGATCTGTGGGTGCGGATTCCCGCGTACACCGACGCGGCGGGCACGCAGCACGCGGCGCAGCGGTCCAAGCTGAACGCCGCCTTCTCCTACGGCGGGCCGTCCCTGCTCGTGGCCACGATCGAGAACCTCACCGGGATCCGGGTCGACCACTACGTTCAGATCGACTTCATCGGCTTCCAGGGGATGACGGACGCCCTCGGCGGGGNCACCGTCTGCATCAAGGAGCTTCCCCCCGAGCTGAAGGCACGGGGTTTCGACAACCTGCACGACCATTACTCCGGGTTTTCCGGTCAGGTCGGCGAGAACACGCTGAACGGGGCGCAGGCCCTCTCCTTCGTCCGGCAGCGGTATGGCCTACCCGAGAGCGACATCGACCGCATCCGCCGCCAGCAGCAGTTCCTCGGTGCCGTCTTCCAGCGGATCGCGTCGACGGACACCCTGCTCAACCCGGCGAAGCTGCTCGGGGTGGTCGACTCCGCCACCTCGGCGCTGACGCTCGACGAGGCCACCTCCCTCGCCGACCTCCGGTTTCTCGCGGTGCGGATGCAGTCGATCGGATCGGGCGGCGTCGCGTTCACGACGGTGNCGGCGGCAGCTGGCACCCGCGGGGGGCAGAGCGTCCTAGTTCCTGATCCAGCCCAGCTGGGCACCTTCCTCAAGCCCTTCGGCGGTCGTGTCGCCGACGGGAGCTCCACCGGCGCACTCCCGGCCGGCGCGGGGGGTGGCTCCTTCGCCGCGGTACCGGTGTCCGCCGCGGTACCGGTGGTCTGGTCCCCGACCAGCGCGGCGGGAAGGTCCGTCCCGGGTGACGCGGGCGGGGTGTCCTGCACCTATTGAGGCGGCCTCAAGGCGTTCAGCGCCGAGTGGCTGCCCCGGCGGCGCGGTGGCTGCTCGTCCAGCGCCGCGTTGAGCTCCGCGCCCAACAACACGGCCAGCGCGGTGATGTAGAAGAACAGCAGCGCCGCCACCGGTGATCCGAGCGAGCCGTAGACCAGTTCGTGACTGAACACGATCTCCAGGTAGTACCGCAGCACGCCGCTGCCCACGAGCCAGCAGACGAGCGCGAGGATCGCTCCGGGCAGCGCCCGCCACCAGGGTCGGCGTACCGGCAGCGAGAGGTGGTACAGCGAGGTCAGCATCGCCAGGGCCACGAGTCCCACGACCGGCCAGTAAAGCAGTGTGATCAGGGTACTGACGAGGGGATGGCGACTGGCGTCGAAGATCCGCGAGATCAGTTCGGGCCCCAGGACCAGCGCCGGCAGGAGGATGACCCCGCTGGCCACTTGGGCGAGAAACAGCCACAGCGCCAGGAGCCGGCTGCGTACCGCCGAGCGCAGCTCGCGCTGGCCGTAGGCGATGGTGATGGTGTTGACGAAGGTCGCCATCGCGGTCGACCCGGTCCACAGGGACAGCACGAAACCGATGGAGATCACATCCGGTCGGCCACGGGAGAGGATCTGGTCGATGGTCGGGCGCACCGCGTCGTCGACCACCGATTCGGTCAGCAGGCCGCCGGCGCCGTGAAGGATGCTCTGCCGGGCGCTGTCGAGGGCGTCGGCTCCGATGGCGTCACCGACGTAGCCGAGCGTTCCCAACAACGACAGCAGGAGTGGGGGCAGGGACAGCAGCTGCCAGAATCCCGCCTCGGCCGCAAGCCCCAGGACCCGGTGCCGCCAGGCATTGGTGATGGTCCGATGGGCCAGTCGCAGGGGTCCTCGGGGCAGCCGGCGGCGCTGGCGATCCAGCCGGTGGAACAGCGTGCTGCGCCGGATGGCGGTCCAGGTCGCGGCGTGACGGTTTCTGGCCCGCGTTAGCAGCCCGGGATTCACCTCGACGACCACCCTGCGCAGCAACACCATCCAGCGGCCGCTCACCGGGGACGATGCCACGGGAGCCGGTGTTTTGTTTCCCGCGGCGGACACGGCCCCCACCGTATGGCCTGGCGTTCCCGGGTGCCGAAGGGCACCCGGGAACGGAGTGGATGATCGCGGCGGAGGCCGCCCGGAGTAACGGATGGGCCGCCGGCCAGCGGCGAGGGAAGTGGTCAGGGATCCTGNATACGCCAAAAGGGACACATCGCTAGATCGTGATGTGCCCCTTCAGGGTGCCTGGGCGGCCGAGTTCAGGACACGCTGAGTTTGTCGGTCTCGTCGTGATACTCAACAGCCATCTCACGCAGCTTCGAGTCGTGCGACTTCGCGTGGTGCCGGCAGAACAGGAGATCGCCGCCCCCGGGCAGCACGACCCGCACGTAGGCCTGGGCACCGCACCGGTCGCAACGATCAAGATTGGTCAGCGTCGGCTTCGTGATAGTCCCTGTCACATCTACTCCAACTGTGTTAGGCGGTCAGACGTTCCAACTGACCATGTGACGGTTTACTCACAGCCGGCTCTCGTGGCGTCGTTGCATCCAGAGCGGCGTGGTGTCCGTGGTCCTCCATACCACGAACGGGTACCCGTCTCGGACGCCCGGTCGTCTGATCAGGGACGTCGGGCACCGAAGACGATGTCGTCCCATGCTGGCACTGACTTGCGTCCGCGTCGACCGCCTGCCGGACGTTCGTTCCCACGGGCGGTGTTACTCGGGCGTGCCCGTGACGCAGCGGAGGCGCTCGATGTGTCTACGGTCATCTCGTCGGTCCCGTCCGGCGCATCCTCCGTCTGCGCGGAGGGAGCCTTGGCGGGGGCTTCCCGCCGGGCTTCCCGCCGGGCTGCCGTGCGGCGCGCCCCGGGCGTGGAATCTGTGCCGGATCCGGCGGCTCGGGCGGCTGGTGCCGAGGTCACGGCGGCCGCGGCGGCTGCGGCGGCATCGGTGCCCGCTAGCGCGGCCGGTTCGGCGGGAGCGGATCGCGCTGCCGTACCGACGTCTGGGGCCGACGGCTCCGGTCCGGCCGGGGCCGCGGCGGCTGTCCCGCCCCGCTCCCCGCCGGCGACGGGAGGCACCTGCGCCGAGCCCGGGACCGGCAGCTTGGCGGCTGCCCCGGTGGGAGACGTGGCGGATGTCACGGGCTGCGGACCGGCCGGCGCGACGGCCGGTCGGGAATGCACTCCTGATCGTCCGGTCCCGGACGCGGACCCCACCCTGGGGCGGCTGCCGGGAACGCCTCGCCCCGTCGCGGCCGTCCGGCGAGCGACCTCGCCGCGGATCGGTTCGGGCCGGACGGGACGATCCAGGGACTCGGCTTCCTCGGCCCGGGCGGCCTTCCGCTCCACCGCGCGCGGGTCTCCCGGGGCCGCTGGGTCTGCGGACCGGGCAGGTACGGACCAGGGGGTCACGGCTCGGGTGTCCGCGGATCGGGTGTCCGCGACCACGGGTTGCGGTTCGGCCGCCTGGATCGTCTCCGGACGGGTGGGCGACCCGGGCGACCCGGGCGACCCGGGTGCCCCGGGCGCGATCCCACCGCCCGCGGTGTCCCCGGGATACGCGTTATCCCCGGGATATGCGTTATCCCCGGGATACGACGCGGCCGGGTGGGAGGGCAGGGCCGCGGGCGGAGGGTACTGTCGCTCGGGGAGGCCGTGCTGCGGGGCCGGTGTTCCCGGCGGCAGGCCCGATTCCGCCATCGCAGCGACCATCGGCTGGACCGGGGTGGCCGGGGTGGCGGGGATGCCCTGGTCGTGCACAAGGGTGAGCGCTGGCCCCGCCGCCCGCAGCGCCGCCGACGATGATGGTACGGATGACGGTGCGGGCACCGGCGCCGGCTGCTCTGCCGTCTCCGGCGCCACAAGAGTGCGGGCCGCGTCGTCATGTGGGCGCACCCGGCGCACCACCGGATCCCACGTCCAGCGGGCGCAGCGGCTTTCCGAGGTGAGCTGGACGAGCCAGATGCCGTCGACGCGGCGCCACGCGTCCCACTGCGCCGCGGCCGGATTGTCCTGGGCTCCCATCAGCCGCGCGTCGACGACCTCGCCCAACGGCCGTCCCGGCACCCCCCCCGGATCCTTGGGGAGCAGCGCGGCCCGCGCCTCCTGCACGACCCTGGCACGTTCGGCGAGGACGGGACCCTCATAGCGCTCCACCCGTTCCACCGGGATCCCGGCGGCCCTGGCCACCTCCGCCGCGGTCTCCCCGGCGCGCAGCCTGGCCTGGATCTCCCGTGGGGTGAGCGCGCTCTCGGTACGCACCTCGCTGCGACGCACACCGCGCAGGGCCGCGCGCAGCCGGTCGTCCACGGGCACCCGGAACTGCTCGCCGTCCGTCCTGCCGTTCGCGTCGGTGAGCACGAGGTAGCCGCCGTCCTCGCTGAGTGCGACCGCCCGCAGCTCGCGCATGGCGCCTCCTCCTCCGTCGAAGCCGTACCGCTTGTCGCCGTGCCGCGGCGGGCGGACCGTTGCGCCGGACGCGCATGGGAGCGGATGTCAGCATGATGCGTCAACCCGCCTTCGGCCTGTGCGTCCCGGTAGCTGACAGCCTGCCATCGATGGCGTCGGTCGCGGGCGTGGCGGCGGGCGACACGCACAGTCTGACCGTGTTGGGCCTGTTCGGGCAGTCCCGGAACGTCCGGATCCGGGACGAGTGGACTCGCGACCGGTGGATTATGGTCGCCTGCCGCCCGGGGGGCGGGTCGCGGGACCTCGGCGGCGGGCGGGCCGGGCAGCCGGTCGGGGCCGGTTCTGGTCGACCAGGCCGGAGATGGCGGCGCCGACGATGCCTGCCTCGTTCTGGAGTTGCGCGGGGATCACTCGGGTACGCACCTCGAGCTGGTCGAGGTATTTGTCCGCTCTCTTGCTCACCCCACCACCGATGATGATGAGGTCGGGCCAGAGCAGCGCCTCGATGGTGTTGAGGTACCTGGTCACCCGTTTGGCCCACTTCTCCCAGGAGAGGC
This sequence comes from Frankia sp. CeD, assembly GCF_000732115.1. Taxonomy (NCBI): domain Bacteria; kingdom Bacillati; phylum Actinomycetota; class Actinomycetes; order Frankiales; family Frankiaceae; genus Frankia; species Frankia sp. CeD. The sequence continues at coordinate 81,477 of NZ_JPGU01000009.1, read as the reverse complement.
CCTCGCGTTCCCGGGCCGCATCGGACGCCCTGGTCTCCGCGTCGTGCCCGGAGATCTCCAAGTGGCCGAGTTCGGTGTTGGGCACGAGCTGGCCGTGGAGGAACAGCGCGGTACCGATCCCGGTTCCGAACGTCGTCACGACGACCAGGCCGGTGGTGTCGCGTCCGGCGCCGAAGGTCATCTCGGCGATGCCCGCCGCGTCCGCGTCGTTCATCACGGTGATGTCCACCGGGCCCGTGGCGGCGGCCGACCCGCCCAGCGCCTCGGCGAACAGGGACACCACGTCGGTGCCGATCCAGGACGGGGCGATGTTCGCCGCCGTGAGCGCCACCCCGTTCTTGACCACTGCGGGCAGGGTGGCTCCCACCGGTCCCGACCAGCCGAAGCGGCCAACCACCTCCGCCACGGTCGCGGCCACCGCGGTGGGCTCGGCCGGCTGCGGAGTCGCCAGCCGGAACCTGGGCGCGGCCAGCGACCCGTCCTCGACGTTGACCGGAGCGCCCTTGATTCCGCTNCCGCCGACGTCANCCCCGAAGACCTGCATCGCCGAGCCCNCCCCTNCCGATGTTCTGNCCTTGCCGNCCCCGCCGACCCCGCCGACCCTGCCGCGGTGCCGTGGGCAGAACCGCCGCCCAGTGACCGCGGACGTCCGTCGACCGCACGAGTTGTAGTCTCGCAGGCGATCGGGGCGGCCACGGTCCGACTGCCCACGTCGTGGCCTCTCCGTCCCGATCGCGTCCCGCCGGTGAGTCCGCCGCCGCGTGGCCCGACTCGGGACGAGCCGCGACTCAGACGAACGGCTCTTACCCTGGAGGAATGAGCCTCACCGACACCCATGGTCGCATCGCGACGGACCTGCGGGTGTCGTTGACGGACCGCTGCAACCTCCGGTGTACCTATTGCATGCCGGCCGAGGGACTCGCGTGGCTCCCTGGCGAGCGGATGCTGACCGACGACGAGGTAGTCCGGCTGGTTGGCGTCGCGGTTGGGCGGCTCGGCGTGACCGAGGTTCGCCTCACCGGCGGTGAGCCCATGCTGCGTCCGGGTCTGGTGGAGCTGGTGGCGCGGCTTGCGGCCCTGCGGCCGCGGCCCGAACTGTCCGTCACCACGAACGGTCTGATCCTGGCCCGCCTGGCGGGCCCGCTGCGGGCCGCCGGTCTGGACCGGATCAACGTCTCCCTGGACACGCTGGACGCGGACCGGTTCGTCCGGATCACCCGCCGGGAGCGGCTCGGTGACGTGCTGGCAGGACTGTCCGCCGCCGCCGCGAGCGGGTTCACCCCGGTCAAGGTCAACAGCGTCCTCGTTCGGGGCGTCAACGACGACGAAGCCCCCCGGTTACTGCGCTGGTGTCTGCGGGAGGGCTACGAGCTGCGGTTCATCGAGCAGATGCCGCTGGATGCGCAGCACGCGTGGCGTCGGGACACGATGGTGACGGCCGGCGAGATCCTTGCCTGCCTGNGGGCGGANTTCNCCCTCACGCCGCTGCNGGGCCGCGGCAGTGCGCCCGCCGAGTTGTTCGAGGTGAACGGTGGGCCCGGGCGAGTGGGGGTGATCGCCTCGGTGTCGGCGCCGTTCTGCGCGGCCTGTGACCGGGTCCGGCTGACCGCCGACGGCCAGGTACGTGACTGTCTGTTCGCCCGGCGGGAGAGCGATCTGCGGACCCCCATGCGTGCCGGCGCGGACGACGAGCGGCTCGCGGCTCTGTGGCGGGCGGCCGTGCGGGGCAAGAAGGCGGGGCACGGCATCGACGAACCGACCTTTCGGCAGCCGGACCGGCCGATGTCCGCGATCGGCGGATGACGGTGGCCCGGTCCGGGTCGTATGCCGGTGTCCCCGCGGGNTGGAGTGCCCTGGTGCTGGCCGGGGGTGGGGCGCGCCGGCTCGGCGGCCGGGACAAGCCGGCGGTGATGGTCGGCGGTTCCACCCTGCTCGAGCGGGTGCTGTCCGCGGTGTTGGACGCCGAACGGGTGGTCATCGTCGGTCCCCGGCGCGACCTGGCCGTCGATCCGATTCCGCCTGGTCGGGTGCGCTGGTGTCGGGAGGATCCGCCCGGCGGGGGACCGGTCGCGGCGATCGCCGCCGGCCTTGTCGAGATCACCACACCGTTCGTCGCCGTCCTCGCCGCCGACCTGCCGTTCCTGACCGGCCGGGAGATCGCGCTGCTGCGCCGCGGGGTCGCGGACCCCGCGGCGCAGGCCGCGCTGCTGGTCGACCCGGACGGCCGCCGGCAGTTTCTGGCCGCGGTGTGGCGGACGGCCTCGCTGTGGGCGGCGCTACCCGCCGATCCGATCGGGCGCCCGGTGCGCGGCCTGTTCGCAGACCGTCCGGTGACCGCGGTCCGGGCGCACGCCCGGACCTGCCTCGACTGCGACGAACCGGCGGATGTGGCGCGGGCCCGCAGCTGGGCCGCGGTGGGCGAGCGTGGCCCGGCCCGGCACGATAGGCCTATGACCTCCGCCGATGACCAGCAGCCTGATCACCAGTCGTGGTCCGATCATCGGGCTTCGGCGGATCCGCCGCCCCCGGAGGCCGGACGTCATCGCCCGCCGCCCGCCGCGGCCGTCGGCTCGGGTGCCGGCAACGTTCGGGACAAGAACGTTCGGGACAAGAACCTCCTGGAGCGGGACGTCCTGGCGCAGTGGGTGTCGGACGTCTGCGCCGAGCTCGGCCTCGACGCGGCACGGATCGACGTGGGCGCCGTCCTCGATCTCGCGCGCGACGTCGCCCACGGGGTCGCGCGTCCCGCGGCGCCACTCACCGCGTTCCTGGTTGGTCTGGCCGCCGGCCGGAACGCGGGCGGTGCCCACGGTGAGGAGGGCGGAGGCGAGGGGGGTACGGATGGTGAGCGGGAGGCCGCGGCTGCGCGCGCGGCGACGTCGGCCGTGCTCGGCCTCCTGGCGCGGGCGCGGGNGGGGACCGGNCCCGCTCAGCCCATCCGGCCCGGACCCGCCTCGTCGAGGTAGCCGCGCATGTCGATCGCCATGGTGCGCACCGCGTCCTGGTCCGGCTCCGCGTACTCCTCGCCACGCGCCGACGCCCGCGCGTATCCGAAGGTCAGTCGCGGCAGCACCTGCGTCGGTGTGTCCATCCCGCCCTCCCAGCCGGGTTCGTCCCCGGTGAACGCGGCAGGTCCGGAGGGCAGGTCGCCGGAGGTGGGGGAGGCCGTCACGACGACCCAGTCGATCACGCCGAGTATGAGGATCGCGGCGAGTGCTGGCAGGGCCGCGATCGGGTTCCAGGCGGCCAGCCCCACCAGGACGAACACCGCGACCACCGTCAGTCCGCCGATGAGGTGCCGCCGCGCGGGACGAAGCGCGGGAACCTTACGACCATGCCGATAGTGCGCCATACCGACAGTGTGCCTGGGATGCCGCGTTCGGCCCGACCGTGGCCGCACCGTCCGAGTGCGGCCACGGTGCCTCACCCGGGATGGCGTTTCGCCCGGCCCGGCGCCCGATCCGGCGCCCGATCTGGAGGAGGCGTGCGGTATGCCCGGGGACGTTGGTTCGACCACGGGGGGATCGGGGTATGCCGCACACGCCGATCCGAGGCCCGGGCAGCGGCGTCCACCTCCAGGTTGGCGTTCGTGTTGCCCCGCAGGAAGATCATGACTTATTGTGATCTCCTTGACTCCTGCGGTCACCGAATCGGGGTTCGGCGTGCCGGAGTGGCGTCGGGCACCCGGAGCATCCGACAGCGGAGGGTATGTACTTCCTCTCTTTTTGGCGAAGGTTGCGTAGGTCGACCCCGTCCTGAGTCACACTTTTCGAAGGAAAGCAAAGGACCATGGCCCGGCGCCGCACCATGTGTTCAACCTCGCGAAGCTGGAGGTTCGCCGTGGAGGCTCGACGTCGGATGACACGTCCGCGCCGAAAGTCCGCCCCTGGCACCCTGCTGCTGCTCAGCGTAATCGTCTCGGTGTTCCTCGCCGCCGCTGCCTGCGGCTCGCCGAGTTACGAATACGTAACCAACAAGAAGGACGGCGCGTTTGTGCGTGTCCCGACCGGGTGGAATCACCAGGAGATGCCCGGACCTGCGCTTTTCGGGATCGACGCCCGCAATGTCAGCCCCGAGATGCTGCGCGGTCTCATGTCGCGGGAATGGGTCGTCGGCATCGACGCGGCCCAGCGGTTCGACAACACCCGGCTCCTCGTGCCGGACGCAACGCAGCCGAAGGGGTTCGTCCAGGTTCGCCACCTGCTCCCGGAGGAGGCCAACGCGGTCTCCACCAACGATCTGCGCAACTTCGTCCTCTCCGTCGACGACGCGGTGGCCGCGCAGGAGCAGGCCGTGCGGCAGAACCCCTACGGTGCGCGGCTGACGCCGAACTTCCTGCTNCTCGCGGACGAGGTTGTGCACAAGAAGGATGGTGTGCACGGGGTGCACCTCGTTTACCAGGTGCAGACCCAGGCCGGGCTGGTCACCATTGACCAGACGAGCCTGCTCGACAACGGGCAGCGAGTGCTCTACCAGCTGATCCTCGCGTGTTCGTCGCTGTGTTACGCCACGCATGGTCAGCAGATCGGCGATGTCGCCAAGTCCTTCACGATCGAGCCGACGGACCGAGGTCAGTAGTCATGGGCGTGAGAGACCAGGCAGGTGGGACCGCCGACGGCGGGGACCCGAAGCCGAATGCCGCCGGTCTGGCTGGTCCCGACCCCGGTGGCACGGATGCGAAGCCGGCGAGCGCGACCGCCGGCAAGCCACGCCGCCGTCCCCTCGCCTTCTGGGACCGGGTGAAGTTCCTGCTCCTGCTCGGGGCGGTCTTCGTCTTCGTCGTGGCGGCCGACGTGTCCGGCAACCCGTTGATGACGTGGGCCGACTCGATCCGCATCCAGGCCAGGAACAGCTGGTGGGTCCTGGCCCTGCTGGGCGTGGAACTGGTGCACCAGCTCCACATGTTCCTGGGCGAACGGTGGTCGGGCTACTACGTCTTCTGGACCGATCGGGTCTTCGGGCAGGCCGAGCGTCGGTTGCTGCGGCTCAACGACTGGAACCGGTACCGGGTCAGCCGTGCGCTGAAGTGGATCGTCGGGGCCGCGCTCGCCCTGTTCGTCTACGCCCGCCTGGCCGATACCTCGGTCTTCGACGCGATGGTGAACGTCCCCGGCGCCGTCTGGAAGGCCATCCCGGCGGTCCTGCAGATCGTCCTGCTCATGGCCCTCGTCGTCGGCCAGTTCGTCGTGATGTTCTGGTTCCTGTCCAAGGGCGGCGTCGACGTCTACTTCCCCGAGGACATCACTACCCGCTTCGCCGACGTGTGGGGGCAGGACCACGTTGTCAGCCGGGTGAAGGAGAACGTTTTCTACCTGGAGCGGCCGGAGGAGATCGAGAGCCGGGGTGGTCATGTTCCCGGCGGTATCCTGCTCTGGGGGCCACCGGGCACCGGCAAGACCCTCATCGCCGAGGCGGTCGCGGGAGAGACCGGGAAGCCCTTCGTGTTCGTCGACCCGGGTGCCTTCCAAGCGATGTTCATCGGGGTCGGCATCCTCAAGGTGAAATCGCTGTTCCGCAAGCTGCGCAAGCTCTCCCTGCGTTATGGCGGGGTGATCGTCTTCTTTGACGAGGCCGACACGCTGGGGAGCCGGGGTCAGCTCGCCGGGGGATTCGGCCGCGGGGCCGGAACCGGTGCCCGGTCGTGGTTTGCCCGTTCCGGGTCGCCCGCATTCGTCCCGGTGAGCGCGGCCCCGGCGGGACGGGTCTCGGCGAGTGCGTTCCCGACCGGCGCCGGGCGCCGGTTCGCCGGCCGGCCCGGATCGGTGGGCGAGGGCGGTCCGGGGGACCTGTGCAACGGCCTGTCCTACCTGAGCGAGGCGGCCCGCGCGGAGATCACCCGTGAGCAGTTCGTGATGGGCGGGGGCGGCGGCGGTTTCGACGGCACCCTGCAGGCGCTGCTCACCGAGATGTCCGGCCTGAAGAAGCCGCGGGGCTTCCTCAACCGGGTGGTGCGCCGGACGTTGGGCATGCGGCCCAAGCCACCGCCCAAATACCGCATCCTCGTCATGATGGCGACGAACATGCCGCAGTCGCTTGACGAGGCACTGCTGCGCCCCGGCCGCATCGACCGGCAGTACAAGGTGGGCTATCCCAGCAAGGAGGGGCGGATCCGCACTTTCGAGGGCTATCTGTCGAAGGTGCGCCACGAGCTCACGCCGGATCAGATCGACCGGCTGGCCATCATGAGCCCGGAGGCCACCGGGGCGACCATCAAGGACACCGTCAACGAGGCCCTGGTCCAGGCGGTGAAGGACGGCCGGGAGGTCATCACCTGGCAGGACATGCTCCGGGCCAGGGTGATCAAGGAATACGGCCTCGCCGACGACCACGAGCACATCGACCGGGAACGGCACAGCATCGCCCTGCACGAGGCGTGCCACGCCGTCGTCGCCTACCGGATGCAGCGTGGGCGGGTGATCGACCTCGCCACCATCGAACGCCGCGGTGGCGTCGGCGGGTTCGTGGCGCACGTCGCGGTCGAGGACCGCATGTTCATGTGGAAGTCCGAGATCGAGGTGCAGGTGATGGTCTCCCTCGCCTCGCTCGTCGGCGAACGAATGTTCTTCGAGGGGGACAACACCGTCGGTGTCGGCGGCGACCTGCGCAGCGCGACCCTGCTCGTGGCCAACTTCATCTCCTCGGCGGCGATGGGGGAGACCCTGGCCTCGCGCCTGTCCATGCNGGAACAGGAGATGGGTAACGCCTCCATCGACGCCGACCGGCCGTTCGGCGAGCAGGTCGAGGGCAAACTTCGGGAGCTCTATGCCCGTACCGAGGAGGTGCTCGCCGCGAACCGGCGGGAGATCCTGGCCCTCACCCACGCGCTGGAGACCCACAAGACGATCACTGGTGAGGATGTGGAGGCCATCATGGAGGGGTACCTGGGCCCCACCGTCGACGGCCGCCGTTACCACGAGCCCGACTTCCTTGCTGTCGCCGAGAGCTATCATTCCAACGCGGTCCAGGCTCATCGCGGGCAGACCCATGAGCTGCACACGCTCCCCGACCTCGGCCGGGCGGCCGTCAGCCCCGCCGAGGCGGCACCCGGGGCCGGATCGGACTGAGCCGACCCGGGTCCGGGCGCGTGCCCTTCATGGCCGTGCCCTTCACGGCCATGCCTTTCACGGCCATGCCTTTCACGGCCATGCCTTTCACGGCCATGCCTTTCACGGCCGTGGCCCGAAGGGAGCCGAAGGCGTACAACGCCGCGCCGATGGCCGCACCCGCGGCCAGGAGCAACCCGGCGCGCGCGCCGAAGGCCTGGGCGACCCAGCCGGCGATCGGGCCGCCGACCGGCGTTGTGCCGAGGAACGCGACCGACCACAGCGCCATCACCCGCCCACGCATCGCCGGGTCGGCCGAGAGCTGGACCGTGGCGTTCCCGGTCGAGATGAAGGCGACGCTCGTCGCGCCCAGCAGCACCATCGTCGCGATCTCGAGTGGCAGCGTCGGCGCGGCGGCGGCGAGCAGCAGGATGACACCGAAGGTCATCGCGGTCAGGCTCAGCGCTCGGGGCCCGATCCGGCGGCGGCGGGCGACCAGCAGGCCGCCGACGACCGCGCCCGCCCCCATGGCCGAGGTCATCAGGCTGTACGTGGCCGCGGTGCCCCCGAAGGTCTCCCGGGCCAGGAGCGGCAGCACGACCTGGAACTCGTAGGACAGCGTGCCGATCATCACCATCATGACCAACGGTACGCGCAGCGCCGGCGTGCGGCGCACGTAGGCGAAGCCGGCCCGCAGCTGCCCCGGCGCCCGGTGTATCGGCGGATGATCATACAGCGCTGAGATGTCCATGCGGTGCAGGGCGAACAGGACCGCGCCGAAGGAGGCCGCGTTGATGAGGAAACAGCCGGCGGTGCCCGCGAGCACGATGACGACGCCGGCGATCGCCGGGCCGACGATGCGCGCCGCGTTTATCGCGACCGAGTTCAGGGTGACCGCGTTCGGAAGGTGCTCCGGCCCGACCATCTCCTGGACGAAGCTCTGCCGGGCCGGGTTGTCAATGGCGTTGCACAGGCCGATGAGCGCGGCGGCCACCCCGACCATCCAGAGTTGGGCCGTACCGGTGAGGTCGAGGATGCCCAGTGCCAGCGCGGCGAGTCCGGAGCCCACCTGCGTGCAGATCAGCAGGCGGCGCCGGTCCGTCCGGTCGGCGAGCAGACCGCCGTAGGGCCCGAAGAACAGCACCGGCAGGAACTGGGCGGCGGTGACCAGGCCGAGCGCCGTGCCGGAGGCGCCGAGCGAGAGGACCAGCCAGCCGAGGGCGATGGTCTGCATCCATGTCCCGCAGAGTGAAACGATCTGGCCGCCGAGGAAGAGCCGGAAGTTCGGCACCCGCAGGGCAGCGAACGTGCCACCTGTCGCCTTCGATGCCGAACCGGCTACCTTCTCCATCTGCAGGGTCATACGTGCACCTCCAGGGAGGGCAACGCCGGCCGGCAGATCGTTATTTCGCATCAGGTAAACATTTTCCTCCAGGGTGGACTCTCGTAACAGAATGGCTCTGATAACAGGGATCCGGTAACAGGGATCCGGATGTTACAGGGGGATGTTGCCGTGCACGTTCTTGTCGGGGCGGGAACGGGTCAGTGCGTCGGCGAGGGCGGAGGCAACCGCGCCCCGGGNGGCGGCGGGGGNGACGACCGCGTCGACGACGCCGAGTTCCACGGCGCGGTCGATGCCACCGACGGTGCGGATGTGCTCCTCGGTCAGCTCCGCCAGGACGCTGGGGCGGCGCTGGGCCGGGACCTCGGCGAGCTTGCGGCGGTGCAGAATGCCGACGGCGGCCTCGGCGCCCATGACGGCGACCTGGGCGGTCGGCCAGGCATACACGGCGGTCGCGCCCAGGCTGCTGGCGTTCATCGCGATGTACGCTCCGCCGTACGCCTTGCGGGTCACGACGGTGACGCGCGGCACGGTGCACTCGGAGAAGGCGTAGAGCAGCTTCGCTCCCCGCCGGACCACGCCTTCCCATTCCTGGCCCACACCCGGCAGGTAACCGGGCACGTCAACGAGCACGACCAACGGAACACCGAAGGAGTCGCACATCCGGACGAACCGGGAGGCCTTCTCGGCCGAGGTCGCGTCGAGGCATCCACCACGGCGCAGCGGGTTGTTCGCGACCACCCCGATGGTACGTCCGCCGAGGCGCCCCAGCACCGTCACGATGTTCGGCGCCCACCTCGGGTGGAGCTCGACGGCCTCGTCCTCGTCGTCGAGCACCGCCTTCACGAGCGGGCGCACGTCGTAGGCCCGCCGAGGATTGTCGGGCAGCAGTTCCCCGAGCTCGCGTCCGGTGACGGGGCCGATGTCGCGCTGATCGGCCAGCAGCACCGCGACCGCCCGGGTCCGCTCCACGGCCTCGTCCTCGGAGTCGCAGGTCACGTGCACGACGCCGCTGCGCCTGGAGTGCACGTCCGGCCCACCCAGGCTGTCGGCGGTGCATTCCTCACCGGTCACCGAACGCACCACGTCCGGGCCGGTGACGAACACCTTCGCCCCTGGGCCCATGATGACGATGTCGGTCAGGGCCGGCCCGTAGGCGGCTCCGCCGGCGGCGGCCCCGAGCACGAGCGAGAGCTGCGGGATCCGGCCGGAGGCCCGCACCGTGGCGGCGAAGATCCGGCCGACTCCGTCAAGCGAGGCGACACCCTCCTGAAGCCGGGCGCCTCCCGAGTGCCAAATCCCGACGACCGGGCAGTTCATCCGGACGGCGGACTCGATGGCATGAACGATGCGGGCACAGCCGTCGCGCCCCATCGCGCCACCCTGTACCGTCGGATCTGTCGCGAAGGCGACAACCTCGTTCCCGCCGACAAGCCCTTGCCCGGCAACGACTCCGGACGGGTCGCCGACCGCGAACAGCGACAGGGTGTCTGGATCGAAAAACCGGGCGAGCCGAGCCTGAGGTGTGCGGGGGTCGACTCGGTCGATCGTGGACAGACTCACCGTGCGTCTCCTTGCCTGAGCGGCGTCGGACTGCTTCGCAGGAGGCCGATACGCGACCACCTGTGGTATGCGCCGGCTTCCGCTGGGCACTCGGTCCGGCGACCATGACGCTCGCCGAAACGGCGGGCGGNGCCGCGGCGGCGGNGGGGNGGCCGGCGCCGCCGCGGGNGACATCGGTTGGTGGTGGTGCGGGCGGTGGACGTCTGACCAGCCGACCAGCCGACCAGCCTGCCGACGGTCAGGCGGTGAAGGCCAGGCAGATGTCGTGACCGCCGAACCCGAACGAGTTCGACAGCGCGGCGCCCGGGCGGATGGTCCGGTTGTCGATCCGCACGACGTCGAGCGCGATCTCGTCGTCGAGAGCGTCGAGGTTGCGCGTCGCGGGAACCAGGTGCTCCCGCAGCGCCAGGACGCTGAACACGGCCTCTACCGCGCCGGCGGCACCGAGCAGGTGCCCGGTGGTCGACTTGGTCGACGTCACCGCGATCTCGTCGATGTGGTCACCGAAGGCGCTGCGCAACGCCAGCGCCTCCGCCGCGTCACCGGCGGGGGNGGACGTGGCGTGGGNGNTGACGTGGNCGACGTCACGGGGTTCCAACGAGCCGGACCGCAGCGCCGCCCGGATCGCCCGGGCCGCGCCGGCACCGGTCGGCTCCGGCGCGGCGATGTGGTAGGCGTCCGAGCTGATGCCGGCGCCGGCCAGGGTGCCGTGGACCCGGGCACCGCGGGCGGCCGCGTGCTCGGCCGCCTCGAGGATGAGGATTGCCGCGCCCTCGCCGAGCACGAAGCCGTCCCGCGCCTTGTCGAACGGACGGGAGGCGGCCTCGGGTGCGTCGTTGCGGCGGGACAGCGCCTGCATCTGCGCGAAGCCGGCCATGGTCAGCGCCGAGATCGCCGCCTCGGTACCGCCGGCGATCACGACGTCGGCGCGCCCGGCCCGGATGATGTCCAGCGCCAGCGCGATGGCCTCCGAGCCGGAGGCGCACGCGCTGACCGGGGCGTGCACCCCCGCCTTCGCGCCGAACGCCAGGCCCACGGTGCTGGCCGGGCCGTTCGGCATGAGCATCGGCACCAGGTGCGGGGATACCCGCCGGGGGCCCTTCTCCCGGATCACGTCATGCTGGTGGAGCAGGGTGAGCACGCCCCCGATCCCCGAGGCCACACACGCGGCGAGGCGTTCCTGGTCGACCTCGGGTGAGCCCGCGTCAGCCCACGCCTCACGCGCGGCGGTCAGAGCCATCTGCTGGCTGCGGTCGAGGGTACGAGCCTCGACCCGACCCAGCGGCGGCTCGACCGCCAGCGGCGCGGCGATATGGACCGGGAGCTGCTCGACCCAGCCCTCGGTGNGACGCCGGACGCCGGAGCGGCCCGAGAGCAGACCCTCCCACGTCGAGGCGACATCGCCACCGAGGGGAGTAGTAGCCCCGAGGCCGGTGACGACGACCTGCCTGGGGGGCGTGGTCACGCCGCGACACCTGCCCGCTGGATGTAGGAGACCGCGTCACCGACGGTCTTGAGGGTCTTCACGTCGTCGTCCGGGATCTTCACCCCGAACTTCTCCTCCGCGGCGACGACCACCTCGACCATGGACAGCGAGTCCACGTCCAAGTCGTCGATGAAGGTCTTGTCGGCCGTCACGTCGGCCGGGTCGACACCGGCGACCTCTTCGAGGATGACGGCGAGACCGGCGAGGATGTCAGCTTGGGACATGATCGTTCCTCCTGATGGGATGTTGTCGGTCGGTGGCGAGTGGTGCGCGGGGCTGCCGCGTACCAGCGCGGAAGCGTGGGCGCCTGGATCAGGGGCGCGGTCGGGCTGATGGTCATCGGACGCCTCGCCGCAGTGCGGTGCGGGACGGTCACGGTGCGGTGTCGAGGGTTGGTCGAGGGTTGGTCGAGGTTGTCAGGGGCAGCGCACGAGCTGCCCGCAGTAGGTCAGGCCGGCACCGAAGCCGAACAGCAGCACCGGGTCTCCCCGGCGGATCTCGCCGCTCTCCAGCAACCGGCTGAGTCCCAGCGGAATGCTTGCGGCGGAGGTGTTGCCGGCATCGACCACATCGCGGGCAACGGCAGCGTTCGTGGCGCCGATACCCGTCACCAACGCTTCGACGATCCGCAGGTTAGCCTGATGCGGAACGATACCCGCGAGGTCCTCGGGTGCCACGCCGGCCTGCTCGCAGATCTGGCGGAGGACCGGGACCAGGGAGATCGCCCAGCGGAACACCGCCTGGCCCTCCATGCGGAAGGAGTTGTCGCCGTAGCCGGGAACCTGGATCGTCTCGGGCCGGGATCCGTCGTGCCCCCAGACCGCCGGGCCGATCTCGTTGGTCTCCGCCGGGCCGATCACGGCTGCTCCGGCACCGTCGGCGAGCAGGATGCAGGTGCTGCGATCGTCCCAGTCGGTGTAGTCCGACAGCCTTTCGGTGGCCACCACGAGCACGTTGCGCAGGGTGCCAGCGCGCACCATGTCGGCGGCCGTCGACACCGCGTAGCTGAAACCGGCGCAGGCGCCGTTGATGTCGAACGCCCCGGCCCGGCCGGCCCCGATGCGATGGGCGATCTGCGGACCGGCACCCGGGATCTGGGAGGGAGAGGTACAGGTCGCCCCGATCACCAGATCGATCGAGTCGGCGGTGAGGCCGGCGGCGGCGAGCGCCTTCTCCGCGGCCGCGGCGCCCATCGCGACGATGGTTTCCTCGTCGTCGGCGATGCGCCGGCTGGCGATGCCGGTACGGGCCTGGATCCAGGCGTCGGAGGTGTCGACCCGTTGGGCGATCTCGTCGTTGGTCACCACCCGGGCCGGACGGTAGACGCCGAGGCCGAGCATGCGGGCACCGGTCAGCTCGGTCATGCCTGCGCTCCCACCAGGGCGTCGTCCGTCGTCGAGCCCGGTGGAGTTCCGGGGGTTGGGTCCGCCAGGCTTGCCGGGACCGCGCTCAGGAGTTCGGCGCCGAGGTACTCGGCGACCAGCTCGCGGGCCGCGGGCAGGTCGTCGGGGCTCTTCACCGCGTGGATCGTGACACCGGGCAGTTCCCGGCGGGCGATCCCGGCGAGAGCGCCGGCCGGGGGGAGTTCGATGACCGCACCGACCCCGAGATCGCGCAGCGTCGCGAGGCACAGGTCCCACCGGACCGGCGCCGCGACCTGGGCCACCAGCCGGCTGATCAGCTCGGCCGGGTCGGTGACGATCGCCCCGTCGGCGTTGGACAGCGCGGCGGCCCGCGGTACCCCGGGCCGGAGGCCACCCGCGACCGCGGCCAGCGCGTCGCGCGCGCAGGACATGTGCCGGGTGTGGAAGGCGCCGGCGACGGACAGGGGACGCAGCCGGACACCCGCGGGCGGCTCCGCGGCGAGCCGGGCGAGGTCGCGGGCGGTGCCGGCGGCGACGATCTGCCCGGCACCGTTGCGGTTGGCTGCGGTCAGGCCGAGTTCACTCAACCGGGCGGCCACCGCCTCGGGATCACCGCCGAGCAGCGCCGTCATGCCGGTCTCGACCCGGGCGGACGCCTCGGCCATCGCGCGTCCCCGCAGGGCCACCAAGACGAGGGCCTCCTCGGCAGTGAGGGTGCCGGTGAGGGCCGCGGCGGTGATCTCGCCGACGCTGTGACCGGCCAGCACCAGGGTGTCCGGTCCGACCGGGGAGGTGACCGGCAGCCCGAGATGTTCGGCCGCGATCAGCCCGCTCGCGACGATCAACGGCTGGGCGATCGCCGTATCCCGGATCGTCTCGGCGGGCGCCTCGCACCCGGCTTCGAGCAGGTCGATCCCGACTGCGGCGGACCACCAGCGCAGCCGTTCTTCCGCCCCCTCGAGACCGCGCCAGGCGCGGAGCTGTCCGGGGGTCTGTGCACCCTGGCCGGGCGCGAGGATCGCGAGCACCTGTTCACCTAACCCCTCACGAGGACCGGTTGTCGCTGGCGGCCACTCACCGATGTGTCGACCGGCTGTTGTAGGTGTCCTACAAACCGATCTGTTTGGATCGGACGTTACTGCGCGACGCCGACATCGGCCTGGAATGGCATGACGGACCTGCAAAGTAGTTCGATGTGACCATTCTCGCGCGGGGGTGAGAGGGTCGTGGGACGACTTGAATGATCATGTTTTGCCTGTAGGTAACACACCGTCGAGGCGTCCCAGAACGAGCGCAATATGCAGGATGAAGCGTTCGCGGTGGTCCGCCGGATCCAGCCCGCACACCTCGGCGGCCTTACGGAGTCGGTAGCGGACCGTGNTGGTGTGGAGATACAGCGCCCGGGCCGTCGCCTCCAGCGACGAGCCGAAGTCGAGATAGGCCCCGGTGGTCTCCAGTAGTGGGGTACCGGCGTCGCGCAGCGGGGCGTACACCTCGTCGATGAGCGCCCGCCGGGCGTCGACGTTCCCCGCGAGGGCGAGTTCCGGGAGCAGAGCGCGGGCCATGACCGGCCGGGGTGCGGCTGGCCAGGCGGCGACCACGTCCGTGGCGGCGAGGGCGACCCGCGCCGCGTGCGGTGCCCNGGTCAGGTCACCGACCACCGGGCCGACCACCACCGGGCCCGGCCCGCAGGCGGGAAGCAGTGCCCGGGCCGCGTCCAGGACAGTGTTCACCGGCGCGGTGCCGCCGGCCGGACGGGTACCCGCGGTGGCGGGAGGTTCGACGCTGTTCTCCGGCTGGAGGGTCATCTCGGGACGGCCGATGCCGTCCCTGCCGGCAGTGAAATTCCCGCCGACCACCATCACCAGGCGATCGTGGTGGACCCCGGCGAGAACCTCCAGTTGGGCCATGCGGGCGAGCCGGTGCACCTCATCGACCACCACCTCCGGCGAGTTGCTCCCGGCCGTGCCGACGANGACGGTGACGGACGGCGGGTTACGCCAGCCCACCGCGGCCGCCCGTGACGGCAGCGCCCGGTCGACCTCGCCCCGGACCACGTGGTCGACGACCAGCGCCTCCAGCCGGGCGTCCCAGGCACCGCGTTCCTCAGCGGCGCGGGCGTAGACGACCGCGCCGGCGAACGCGATGTCACGGGAGTAACGCAGGACATCGGCGAGCAGCCGTTGTTCGTGCTCCGGGCCGGCCAGGTTCGGCACCTCGGCCTCGATCGCCTCCACCGCGACCCGGACCAGATCGACGAGTCGGCGGAAGGTCACGGCGCGGACGAGTTCCCGCGGGGCGACCCGGAAGACGTCCTCGGACAGATCCCGGGCGTGTTCGGGCCGCCGGCACCACTCCACGAACGACGAGATGCCGGCCTGCACCACGAGCTGAATTCCGGCGCGGTGACTCGCCGACATGGCCGGGAACCAGGGCAGCGCCTCCGCCATCCGGGCCGCCGCCCGGGATGCGAGCATCCCGCTCGACCGTTCCACCCGGCGGATCACCTCGCTGGTGCTTTCTCCGCCGGATGTGCTCCCGGTCGATGTGGGTCGGGCCTGGTCGCCGGCGGGTCTGGGGCTGGCCCCGCCGGCCGACCACGGGTTGCCCAGATCGGGGATACGCGGCTCCGGGTAGTCGACGGATTGCTCCGGCACCGGCCCGGTTTCGGGGCTCGGCTCGGTTTCGGGGCTCGGCTCGGTTTCGGGGCTCGGCTCGGTTTCGGGGCTCGGCTCGATCTCGCCTGCCGGTGTCGGGACGGGGGGCGCCCCCGGTTCAAGGCGGGCTGTCCCAGTCACTGTGTCCGAGGAGGAATCCGAGGAAGAGGCTGCCACGTCCGTCAGCATGCCTCAGCCGTCCCGCACCCCTGTGTATTGCCGGTCCCGTCATATTGCCGGTCCTGTCATATTGCCGGTCCTGTCATGTGGCTCCGACGGGTGGTGCGGATGGGGGCCCGATCCTGATCGGTCGGGATGCCCCGGTCGGTCGGGCCTGGTCCCGGGCGTGGAATTCACCGAACGGGGGATGGTGTCGAGGCGGGAAAGGCCACAGGAGCAGGAGCAGGAGCAGGAGTCGTAGGCGTGGGCGTGGGCGTGGGAGTGGGAGTGGGGCGGGAGCGGAGGCGATGCGGGATGCTGCGGGTATGCGCGAGGTGAGCATTCGTGGAGACGGGATACGGCTGGGGCAGTTCCTCAAGCTCGCGGATGTGGTCGAGGCCGGATCCGAGGTGAAGGAGCTGCTCGCGGGCGGGATGGTGCGGGTCAACGGGGAGGTCGAGACCCGGCGGGGCCGGCAGCTCGCGCCGGGGGACGAGGTTGCCGTGGCCGGCGAGGCACTTCGGGTCCTGTGAGCCATCGCCACGACTCTGCCGGTCGCCGGGCGTCTGCCGGTCGCCGGACATCAGAGCCGGTCGGAGTAGGTGGCCGCCCAGTCGTGGACCTTTGTCACGTAGGCCCTGGTCTCCTGGAAGTCGGGGATGCCCCCGGCGGTTCGCACGGCGGCCGGGCCGGCGTTGTAAGCGGCGAGGATCAGCGAGACCCGGTCACCGGGTAGATACCCGACCTCCTGGGCGAGCCGGGCCTCGTAGAAGGCCGCGGACGGGATGGCGTCGAGCGGGTCGAGTGGGTCGGTGATCCCGTCGTGGTTACCGTCGATCCCGAACTCGGCCCAGGTGGTGGGGAGGAACTGCATGATGCCCCGGGCGCCGGCGCGCGAGACCGCCTGCGCGTCGAACTTGCTCTCCACCCGGGCCTGCGCCGCGAGCTGCGCGGCGGTCAGGACACCGTAGGTCGCCGCCGCGGACCGGAAGACCGGGACCAGGTCGTCGGGCACGTCGACGTGGGGGNACCGCAGTACGCCGCAGCCGCTCATCAGGGTGATGACGATGAACGCGGCCAGGGTAGAACGTGCGGGCACCCCATTGATCATCCGCACATTGTCCGTCCCCGGGATCGGGGATGTCTCGTTGCCCACGTCGTCATGCCATGTCCCGGGGGCCTTCGTCAACGCGAAGCTATCCAACCAGGGCCGTGCGCAGTGACCGCAGGTCGGTCTCGGTGAGACCGGCGTGCCGAGCCCAGGCCGCGGGACCGCCCCAACCGGCGTCGACACCGGCCAGGAAGCCCCGCATGACCTCGGGCCGGCAAGCCAGGTGGCCCGAGGTGAGCAAGGTCACCGAGTGGTTATAGGACGGTCGGTCGGCCAGGCGGGCGTTGACCCGGTCGATGCGCTCGTTCGTCTGGACGTAGTCGGCGACGATCGCCTCGGGGTGCACGCCGACGAGACTGAGGAGCAGGGCCGCGAGCACGCCGGTACGGTCCTTTCCCGCCGCGCAGTGGAACAGGGCCGGGCCCGCCGTCGGCTGGGCCAGCAGGCGCAGCGCCCTGGCCACCGAGTCCCCGGCCAGGCGCAGGTAGTCCAGGTAGTGCTCGATCCGGTCGGCTGAGTCGCGGTCCTTGACGATGGCAGGGTAGCGCGGATCGTCCGGCATCACCCATTCACCGGGGAGAAAGGACAGATTGTAGTAAGTGACCGGTTCGTAGGCGAGCGGCCCGCGGCCCTCCCGCTCCGCCTCCTCCTTGGCCCGTAGGTCGATGACCATGCGTAGCCCGAATGTCTCCCGCAGCGTGAGCACGTCACCGTCTGTCAGGGCCTGGACGGAGTCGGTGCGCAGGAATACCCCCCATCGGGTGGTTGCACCGTCCAGGGTGGGCAGCCCACCCAGATCTCGCGCGTTGTCGCAACCCGACATGTTGAACCATCGCTCCACACGCTGATCGTAGAGCCCGAGACGGTGCCGCTGGGCCCGTTGGACGCAGCTGGGTCAGGGGCGCAGCCGGATCAGCCGCACGGTGGGGCGCCCCGCTGACTGGGCGGAGGTTTGGCGAGCCTCGCCGTCGTGCGTGCCCCACCCGACTCGGGTTGCGGCTGGTCGGGTGCGACGTGCTCGGGTGCGACGTGGATCGGCCGGGCGGGCACCCCGGCGACGACCTGCGCGGCCCGGATGTCGTCGGTGACGACGGACCCAGCTCCCACAACCGCCCCGTCGCCGATGCTGCGCAGGCCGACGATGCTCGCCTGCGCGCCGATCCACGCCCGCGCGCCGACGGCCACCGCACCGGAGAGCCGGGCCCCCGGCGCGACCGTGACGTAGTCACCCAGGCGGCAGTCGTGCGCCACGCTGGCGCCGATGTTCACCACTACGTGCCGACCGGTTTCGACGTTGGTGGTGATGCTGGCGAGAGCACAGACGACGGTACCCGGCCCGAGCTTCACGTCACCTCCGACGCTGGCCCGGGGGTGGACGANGGTCGCCGGTCGTCGGCCGCGGGCGCTGGCGTACCGGTCGACGCGGGACCGGGTGGCCGCGTCGGCGAAGCCGATCAGGTAGTCGGCGTCAAGTCGATCGAGTAGGTCGAGTCCACCGAGGAGCACGGCTCCGCGCCGGGCGAGTGGATCCGGGTCCACACGGTCGTCATCGACGAAGCCGAGGATGTCGTAGCGGGGACCCTCGGTGGCCGCGTTGACCGCCTCCACCAGATCGAGCAGCTCCCGGCCGTGCCCTCCCGCGCCCACGATGACCAGCGAGCGCAGGTGAGCGGGCACGCGGCGACCGTAGACCCCGATCTAGGCGAGTTCAATCTGACACTCAGAGTAGTTGGATGAGCCATCCTGGCTGGCGTGGTGTCGCTCTTCGTGAAGAGATGGCCGGTGTAGGCGACCGATCATACTACTATCTGTATCATCGTGATCTCGAAGGGTGATGAATGGTGAAGGTAGTCGTGACGGGTGGGGCCGGCTTCATCGGGGCCCACCTGACCAGAGCGCTCCTCGCGGCAGGCACGGAGGTCGTCGTGATCGACGATCTCAGTACCGGGGCGCTGTCGAATCTCGCGGGGCTGCCGGCCGAGCTCGTCGTCGGCAGCGTGACCGACCGGACGCTCGTCGAACAGGCGTGCACCGGGGCGTCGAGCATCGTGCATCTGGCTGCCCGGCCGTCGGTCGAACGGTCGTTGCTCGACCCGATGGCCACCCACGCGGTGAACGCGACCGGCACCCTGACGGTGCTCGGCGTCGCCCACCGGGCCGAGACGCACGTCGTCGTCGTGTCCTCCTCATCGGTTTATGGTGACCGGTCGGCCGCTGGCGATCGGNCGGCCGCCGCTGGCGCGGGTCCGCTGTCGCCCTCGGCGGGCACCCCGTGCCTTCCGCGCAGTCCCTTCGCGGCCTCGAAGCTCGCCGCCGAGGGATATGCGCTGTCCTACCAGGCCAGTTTCGGTCTGCCGGTGCTCACGGTCAGGCTGTTCGACGTGTTCGGCCCGTACCAGTCCGCCGGGCACGCGTACGCGGCCGTGGTGCCGACCTTCATCGAGGCCGCGTTGGCCGGCCGGCCGCTGACGGTGCGCGGGGACGGCCGGCAGACGCGCGATTTCATCCCTGTCGAGCTGGTCACCGGGATGCTGTGCGATGCGGTGTGCCGCCGGCTGACCCATCCACACCCGGTCGACATCGGGTCCGGGACCCGTACCGATCTGCTCACCCTGATCGCCCGGCTGGAGGAGATTCTCGGCCGGCGGCTGGTCGTCGAGCACGCCGCGCCCCGGCCCGGGGAGATCTGGGACTCCCAGGCGGACACGACGACGATGCGTTCGCTGTTCCCGGACGTGACCGGGGCGGATCTCACCACCGCGTTGGCGGCAACCGTGACCTGGTACGCCGACCGGCTGGGGGCGGACCGCGCCGGGCCGCCAGCCGCCGGGCCGCCGGACGCGATGCTGCCCGCGTCCGCCGTCCACGGTGACCGGGATTGAGCCTGGATGGCGGATCATCCGCCGGCATCCGACAAACTCTCGGCCGTCCAGGCACTCCCGCACCACCAAGATGTCTTGGCCGTCCCTCGCGGGTGCCTGGGCCGTCGTTTGGCGTGCCCGGGGTCAGACTGGGCCCTGGCGACGTTCCTCCGGCGTCGATGGGTCCGGCGGCGGCTCCGTCCCCGGACCCATCCCCTCCCGCCACACCGTTCGGTAGTGAGGGCACGGTCCGAGATCACGCTCCAGCCTCGGCAGGCCCGCACCACCCTTACGCGCGTTCTCCATCTCCCGACTCACCCGTCGGCGGCACGCGTTGCACCGGATGCGGATGAACGGCACCGGCTCACTCATTTGGATTTCACCGTCCCACTGCCGCCGCAGCGGGGGCACTTGATCAGGTCACGGCCGGTGAACGTGCCGTCTTCATCCTTTTCCGCGGCCGGGTTGCCGATCTGCCCCTCGCCCTGGCAGCGGGGGCAGGTGAGGGTTGTTGATCTTTCGCCGTCGTTGAGCGGAGTCCTTCCCGNCCCGCCACGCTTCGTGCCCCCGCTGCCGGACGAGGCGCCGCCACCGGTGTTCCCGCGCTTGTTCCAGACCATGCTGGGAGGCTAGCCTTGGAACGGTCTGGACGGAACCAGACGTACCGGATCTGTAACCACTCGGCGCGGGCTCAGACGGCGGCAACCCGGCGGCCGAGTTCCTGCACCAGCGGCTCCGACGGCCGTGACTCCTCCGCCGGCTAAAGCCGGCGGCCTGGTCCGCCACGCGGACGGTCACGTTGACCTGCGCTACGGCTATCTGGGCCTTCGGGAGATCCGCCTGCCCGCCACGATCTGGGATCAGATCCTCGCCGCGATCCGGTCCCGTGCGGTCGACGGCCTCGACCGATGACAATCCAGGCCCAGATCTGTCTGGCCTCCGCGGACTGGATCTGGCCCAGTTGCTTCCACCGGAGGAATGATGAGGACTGCCTGGCCGCCGCTGATCTGGCGACGGCTCAAGGCTGCGCCGGATGTGTGGTCGCCCGCCAGGACCCGATGATCCCAAACGTCACCGGGCCGGATGCGGTTGATGGTTGGACGCCGTGGGCTGGACGGGAATCCGCCCGGTCACGTCCGCGGCGGCCAGGGGTCCGCCTGCGGTCGCGCCCCCGTCCCCGGGTCGGTCCGCGCCTGCCGGGACCTCGTCCGCCGCGGCGTCCGCGCCGGCGAGGGCCGCGAGTTCGGCCAGCACCTCCTCCGGCGGGGCCCAGGGATCGAGGGCGAGGGCGTGGGTCGGGTCCAGGGCGGGCACGTCCACGTGCGAGATCAGCGGGTGGTGTGGTCGATGGTCGTCCTCGCCCGCACCGAGGAGCTCCTCATGGAGCTTCTCGCCGGGGCCGAGCCCGGTGTAGACGATCTCGATCGGCCGGTTCTCCCGAGCCACGAGCCGGGCGGCCACGTCCGCGATGCGCACCGGCTCGCCCATGTCGAGCACGAGGGCCTCGCCGGGTGATCCCAGCGCCCCGGCCTGCAGGACCAGTTGCACCGCCTCGTGGATGGTCATGAAGTACCGGGTGACCTCGGGGTGGGTGACGGTGATCGGCCCGCCGGCGGCCAGCTGGCCGGCGAAGACGGTCAGGACGGAGCCGTTGCTGCCCAGGACGTTGCCGAACCGGACGCTGACCAGCGTTCCGCGGGCCCGGCGGGCGAGGCACGCGGTGAGCCGCTCGGTGATCCGCTTCGAGTAGCCGAGGGCGCTCGTCGGGTTCGCCGCCTTGTCCGTGGAGATGTTGACCAGCCGGTCGACGCCGCAGGCCACGGCCGTCTCCAGGATCGTCAGAGTGCCCCAGACGTTGGTCTTCACCGACTCGCCGGGGAAGCGTTCGAGCAGCGGGAGGTGTTTGAGCGCGGCGGCGTGGAAGACGACCTCGGGCCGGCGCTCCGTGAACAGCGTGGTCATCAGGTCGATGTCGCGGATGTCGCCCAGCACGATGGCGTCGTCGTCGAGCATCGCCCGGCCGGAGATCGACAGCTGCACCGCGCGCAGTGCCGACTCGTCCCGGTCCAGCATGATCAGTTCGGCCGGCCCGTAGCCGGAGATCTGACGGCACAGCTCCGAACCGATCGATCCGCCCGCCCCCGTCACGAGCACCCGTCGGCCCGCGAGGTAGCTCGCGGCGGCGGACATGTCGGTGCGGATCTGCCGCCGGCCGAGGAGGTCGGCGAGGTCGAGGTCGCGGATGTCCCCGACGCCGACCCGCCCGTCGATCAGGTCCGCGACGCGGGGAAGCACCTTCACGGTCAGCCCGGCGCCCTCGGCGATTGCGCTGATCTCCCGCAGCAGTGGGCCGTCAGCGCTGGGGATCGCCACGAGCAGGGTCCTGGCCCCGGTCGACTCGGCGACGGCGCCGATTCGCTCCCGGCCACCACGTACCCGGACCCCGAGTAGCTGGAGGTTGTGTGTGCTCGGGTCGTCGTCGAGCAGCGCGACCGGGTAGTAAGGACTGTTCCGGGTGCGCAGCATGGCCGCCAGTACCCGTTCAGCCCCGTCACCGGCGCCGAACACGAGGAGCGGTTCGGCGTGCTCCCTGCTCGGCCGACGGAGGTGTTCCTCGGTCAGCCGCCAGAGGTAGCGGATGCCGAACATCACGACCAGGGCCACCGCGCCGCCCAGTGGCGGCACGCTCAGCGGGACGGGTCTCGGGGAGCCGAACGCGGCGATGACGACGGCCACGCTGACGACCGTGAGCAGGACCGACACGAGCAGGCCGAGGACCTCCTCGAAGCCGCCGAAGCGGTAGCGCCCCAGGTAGAGGTGCAGGGCGGTGCCCAGGAAGTGGAGCACGCAGACGGCGAGCGTGCAGATGACCCAGAAGCCGAGATCGCTCAGCGCGCCGAGCGTGAAGTCCAGGCGGCCGATCTGGGCCGAGATGAGGCCCAGGACCAGCGCCGCACTGTCCAGAGTGATCTGCAGGCCGACCCGCTGACGGAGGTTGAGCCGGGAGACGCGCCGTGCGATGTGCGCTGTCCACCGACCATGACCCACTCCGTCTACTCTACGTCTCCACATGAGGCCATAGAGTAAGCGTGTCTAAGAGTAAAAGAATGACTACTCATCGAGTATGTTGAGTCGGTCTTCGATGACGGTGAGTGGTCGGGACCTAGGTCCTGGGAGGGTGGTCGACGGGTGGAGCTGCGCGACTACGTCCGTGTTCTGCGCCGAAGCTGGACGATCATGATCGCCGGCGTGGTCCTCGGCGGGCTGCTGGCCGCCATGGCGACNTGGCGAACGACGAAAGAGTACGCCGCCTCGGTGACGATGGTCGTCTCCTCGCCGGACAGGGGCGCCGGAGCCGCCTCGGCCTACCAGGGAGGCCTGCTCTCCCAGCAACGCGTCAAGTCCTATGCCGACCTGGTGGCCAGCGAGCGGGTGGCGACGGCCGTGATCGCACGCCTGCACCTGCACGCGACTCCGGAGGCCCTGCGGGCCCAGATCAGCGCGCACGCCGTCCCGGACACCGTGCTGCTCCAGGCCGTCGTGCGCGATTCCGACCCGAGACGAGCCATGATCATCGCAGATGCTGTCGGTGAGACGTTCTCCACCACCATTGCGAAGATCGAGACGCCGTCGGCCGACGAACCACCCTCCGTGCGGGTGACTGTCTGGGAACACGCGAAGCTGCCCGTCTCGCCCGTCTCGCCCCAGCCGATCCGCAACCTCGCGCTCGGAGCGCTGCTCGGGCTGATCGTCGGCAGCGCCGCCGGGATCGTCCGATACCGCCTCGACACGAGCGTGTCCAGTGAGGACGACGCCCGTGAGACGACCGAGCTGCCCAACCTCGCCGTCATCGGCTACGACGGTGCCGCCGACCGGCATCCCCTCATCATCAACGCCAAGCCCCGCTCGGCCCGGGCGGAGGCGTTCCGCCAGCTGCGGACCAACCTGCAGTTCGTCGAGGTGGACACCGGACCTCGATCGATCCTGGTGAGCAGTGCGGTCCCCGGCGAGGGCAAGACCACCGTGGCCTGCAACCTCGCGATCACCCTGGCGCAGGGCGGTGCGCGGGTCTGCCTGATCGAGGGGGACCTGCGACGGCCGTCGTTCGGCGAGTACCTCGGGGTCGAGTCCGCCGCCGGGCTCACCTCGGTCCTCATCGGCGCCGCGGACCTCGACGACGTCCTGCAGCCCTGGGGGGAGGGTCGGGTCGGGGAGGGGCGCGTAGAGGTCCTCGCCNGCGGCCCCATCCCGCCGAATCCCAGCGAGCTGCTCGGCTCCAAGGGCATGGCCGGACTCATCAACCTGCTGTCCGCCCGCTTCGACATCCTCCTGGTCGACGCCCCGCCCCTGCTACCGGTGACTGACGCGGCCGTGCTCGCCNCCNGGGTNGNGGGGGTTCTGCTGGTGACGCGGGCNGGGCGGACCCGCCGCGAGCACCTCCGGCGGGCCGTCGAGGCGCTGCGGGCGGTCGACGCCCGGATGATCGGCACCGTGCTGAACATGGTGCCGGTCAAGGGACCCGACGCCTACGACTACGGCCCGGGCGACGGTTACGTGTCACGCGGCCGGCACGCCAGGACCTCCTCGCCCCGAACCCTGGAGATCCCGGCGCCCGATTCCGGGGTCCGGCCTGCTTGGCCGGTCACCTCGCCTCCGTCGCTGCCGTCACCGGCTCCTTCTTCTCCGGCTCCTGCTTCTCCGGCTTCGGCCGTGACGCCGGTTCCCGCCGCCACGGCGCGTCTCGGGATAGCCGACGGTGGCGACGAGTCGAGCTCGGCGCGGGACCCGCTGCCCGACGGCGCCACGACTGTCCCGAGCGCCACGACTGTCCCGAGCGCCACGACTGTCCCGAGCGCCATGACTGTCCCGAGCGCCACGACTGTCCCGAGCGGCGGACCGCACGTCAGGGTGCCGGCGGCACGCGGATCGGCCGAGGAGATCATCTCCGTCGGTGGAAGGACACCGCGCGGTACGGACCCGGCTGGCGGGACGACGCCGGATGACAACGGCGCGACCCGGCCGCCGTCCTCCCCATGACGGATTCGCCACCGGGGGAGAGAACCGGGTCCGCTCCGGGCCTGGATCCGGTGGTCCTGGATCCGGTTCCGGACCTGGACCGGGTTCCGGACCTGCTCACGCGGGCGCCCGTGGGTGGGCGGGACGTGGGTGGGCGGGACGTGGGTGGGCGGGACGTGGGTGGAGGTGCTGAGGCCAGGGCGGGGCAGCACCGCGTCGGCCGTGGTCGCCGGCGTCACCGTGGTCGCCGAGCCCGGTACCGCCGGCTGGCCGCCGGGGTCGCGACGGCCCTCGTTGTGCTGGTGGCGATGACCGCCTGGGTGGTCGTGCGCGGAGTGCTGGCCAAGTCCCGTCTCGACGAGGCCAGGCAGCGGATCGCCGTCCTGCAGCGGCAGGTTCTGAGCGGAGACTTTCCCCGCGAGGCCGAGCTGCGATCGCAGATCGAGCAGATCCGGCGGCGGGCCACCGCTGCGCGGGCCCTGACCTCGGATCCGGTGTGGTCGGCGTTCGGGCGGCTGCCCGTCGCTGGCTGCCCGATGCGCTCGGCGGCGACGCTGATCCGAGAGGTGGACGCGGCCGCCGGCACCAGCCTGCCGGCCGTGGCCGACCTGGGTCCCTCCCTCGATCCGCGGGTGCTGCGCCAGCGTATGACGATCAATGTCCGGGCGCTCGCCGCGGTCCGCCGCCCGGCCGAGCGATCCTTCAACGCCCTCTCCGCGTTGCGGGCGGCGGCGGAGAACGTACCGGACTGCGGATGGGCCGGGCGGGTCAGCGGCATCGCCGACGCCCGCGCCGAGATGATCGATCGGAGCCGGCGCCTGGCCGGTGCGCTGGACACCGTTGTTCTGGCCGCCCGGGTCGGTCCCGAGATGCTCGGCGGGGGCGGTGTCCGTCGCTACCTGCTGATCGTCCAGAACCCGGCCGAGTCCCGCGCCAACGGGGGGATCATCGGTGGGTTCGGCCTGCTGACCGCGGAGCACGGGCGGCTGTCCATCGACGGCATCTCGGGCAACGGTGCTCTGCCGGGAGGCCCCACCCAGCAGCGACCGGCGACGGGGCTGCCGGTCCCGTTCGCGGCCCGTTACGGCGCCTTCTGGCCCGACCGTATCTGGGCGAATATCAACCTGACCCCCGACTATCCGATGGCCGGCAGGCTCTACAGCGCGTTCTACCGGGCCGGCACGGGCCTCGACGTCGACGGCACGATCAGCCTCGACCCCACGACGTTGTCGTATCTTCTCGCCGCGAGCCGGCCCGCGGTGCTCCCCGACGGCACGTCGGTGGCCGCGGGGCACCTGGTCGATCTCGTCGAGTCGCGCGTCTATGGCGAGATCATGGACGCGGCCGCCCGCGACCGCTTCTTCGCCCAGGTCGGTCAGGCCGTCTATGCGGCCGTGGAGTCGGGAGCCGGCGACNCGACGAAGCTGGTGACCGCGCTGGGACGGGCCGCTCGCGAGGGTCGGCTGGAAATATCCAGCAACCACGCCGAGGAGCAGCGGATTCTTTCGTCCACGGCGCTGGGTGGTGCGCTGCCGGACGCGCCTGGGCCGTTTCTCGGGGTCGTCACCCAGAACGCGACGGCGAGCAAGCTGGACTACTGGCTACGGCGGCAGACCACCTACCGCATGCAGCGGCAGCCGAACGGCGCCGGCCTGGCGACGATCACGATCCGGCTCACCAACGCCGCCCCCGGCGGGCTGCCGGCCTATGTGCGCCACCGGCAGGATCTCAAGGATGCCGCTGGGAATCTCCGGGCGCAGAACAATCTCTGGCTCTCGGTGTACACGGGCCGAGGCAGCTGGCTCGTCGCTGCCCGGCTCGACGGTGTGCCCATCGGCCTCGCCGGCGGTTCCGAGTCCGGGCATCCCGTGCTCTCCACCTATCTCACCGTCGATCGCGGCCAGACCCGGACCCTGGAAATCAAGGTCCGGGAGCCGGTAGGCGGCCCGGCACTCACCGTGCGTCCACAGCCGTTGCCCGTCGCGGAGCGCCTGGAGGTGCAGGGGCTACCGGTCGTCCCTCCCTGGTCATCCCAAGGGTCGTCCCAAACCCAGAACTGACTACTCTGACTACAGAGAGTTCTTGACCTTCGCCCGCATCGAGTCGCCCGCATCGGGGCCTGATCCGCTTCGTCCTCAACGCAGCGGATCGAACGGGGACAGCTCGGCCGCGGGCGCACCGGTGGCGATGGCGTCGGCGAGGAGGCGGCCGGTGACCGGGCCGAGGGTGATGCCCCACATGCCGTGCCCGCCGGCGATGAAGACCCGCGGCGAGATGGTCGGGCCGATCAGCGGCAGACCGTCCGGGGTGCACGGGCGTGGTCCCACCCATTCGGCGGCGCGGGTGTCCAGGTCCACCCCGCGCAGCAGGCCGCGGGTCGCCTCGACCACCGCCCGGATGCGCCGCGGGTCGGCCGCCGCGTCCGGATGGCGGAACTCCATCATGCCGGCGACCCGCAGGCCGTCCCTCAGGGGCGTGCAGGCCACCCGGGAGGCGGGGAAGTAGATCGGACCGCTCGGCGGCTGTTCGGTCGCGACCAGGAAGCTGTATCCGCGACCGGCCTGGACGGGAAGGCGGACCCCGAACGGACGGGCCAGCCGGGGAAGCCAGGCGCCGGTGGCGATCACTGCCGCGTCGTAAGGCCCAGCGGGCCCCCCTGGTCCGAGCAACTCCACCCGGCCACCTGCCTCGCGCACCTCGTCGATGGCCATCGCCTCGTGCACGAGGCCGCCGCGTTCCCGGACGCTGTCGGCGAGGGCTGCGACGAAGCGGCCGGGATCGCAGAACCGCTGCCCCTGCACGGATACGACGTACCGGACCTGCTCGGACAGCAGAGGTTCGAGGTCGCGGGCGGCCACCGGGTCCAGCACCTCGGCATCGACGGGCTGGCCGGTCGCCCGGATCTCGGCGAGCNCCGTCAGGAGGGCGTCGAGGCCGGACCGGTCGCGATAGCCGGCCAGGAACGGGGCGGCGGCGCGGGTCGGCGCAGTCACGCCGCCCGCCGCGAGCTCGTCAAAGGCACCGAGAGCAGCGCGGGTCAACGGCACCAGCGCGCGCATGGCGGTTCGCCACCGCGCGGTCGTGCTGTGCCGGACGAATCCGGCGATGAAACGGGCGAGCCCCAGATCGGCGACCGGCGGCACGTACACCGGTGAGTCCGGGCGCAGGAGCACCCGCAGCCCGTAGCGCAGGACCGCGGGCTCCGGCAGGGGCGTCGCGAGCCCCGGGGTGAGCCAGCCGGCATTGCCCCAGGAGGATCCGGCCCCGGCCCAGGTGGGTCCGGCGGTGAGGTGGTCGCGGTCGAAGACCGTCACCCGCCTGCCGCGGTCCTGGAGGAACCACGCCACGCACAGCCCGACCATCCCGCCGCCGATCACCGCGACCTGGTCGGGAACGGCGTGCCCCGGCCGCGGGCGTGACCCGTGCGGCGCGCTCAGCCCCGCGGCGTTCCCGGCCAGTCGGGTCGTGTCCGTCGATTCCGTCACGTCCGCCTCAATCGGGTGATTTCCCACCGCCGCCATTATCCTCCCGCGACGCCGGATCCGCTGTCTACAGCACCACCTCACCGGCCTTCCGACTTATAGTCCGTCGTCGAGTCCCCTCACCGGCAGCCTCGCCCGCGACCGGGGCCACCAGGCCCTGCTCACCGGGCACGGAATCGGCCGGACCCAGGCCGCGGTGTTCCTCGCCGAGCTCGGGGACATCACCCAACCTTTCGTCGCGTTCCGTAGCGACAATGCCATGGGAGCGGGTTGATCTCTAGGTGGTGCGCTGGTGTTCCATGTGGAGCAGCACGAGGCAGGCCTTCACGACGGATCCAATCTTCCAGGGGTCGATCGTGACGTTGCGCAGGACGCTGAAGGTGCCCTTGAGCAGCCCGTTCCCTCGTTCACCGACGGCGCAGCGCATTGTGAATCATGTTGTGCCCCTTGTGCTCGCCGGTCAGGACACCGCCCCTCGGCGCCCCGTCGGGTCGCGTGGCTTGCACAAACACCGCGTCCGCGCCGGCATCCACATAGCGGTTCGCGCGGTTCAAGGCCTCGGCCACGCCGTGCCCGGCCACCAACGCTNCGGTTCGGGNGATCAAGAAACAGCTGGGCTCCAGCCCGCGGCGCGTGGCGCGGAGGCNTTTCTCCTGTTCTTCCACGCTGGCCAGGTCCCGCTCACCGGGGTACAGGNTCGACCNCTTGTCCAGCGTGTTGTCCTCGATGCACACCGCGCTCGCGCCGGCCTGGGAGATTGTCCGCGCCGCCAGGTCTACCTTGCGCGGGCCCCCCGTACCCGGAATCCATGTCCACAACCACCGGATAACGCGTCGCCCTCACCACGGTCCGTACCACACTGGCCATCTCGGAGGAATCCACTAGTCCGAGATCGGGAAGGCCCAGCACGGCGG
This sequence comes from Frankia sp. CeD, assembly GCF_000732115.1. Taxonomy (NCBI): domain Bacteria; kingdom Bacillati; phylum Actinomycetota; class Actinomycetes; order Frankiales; family Frankiaceae; genus Frankia; species Frankia sp. CeD. The sequence continues at coordinate 52,479 of NZ_JPGU01000009.1, read as the reverse complement.
ACACACAGAAACTGCTCACCCAGACGAAGTCGATGTTCTGCTTGTCAGTCACACAAGCGGACAGGCCATCATGCACCCCCAACCCGAGACGTACAGGAGTATCGGTCGAGAACCAGTCGAGTGTCATGTCAGTGCCCTGTCAAATGATTCGGCGGGAAGTTGACCAGAAGATGGACGTGGTCGCGCTCGCCGTTGAACTCGACCAGTTCGGTCTCGACGTCGACGCACACGGCCCGCATGATTTCGTCTAGAAGATCACGGAAAATCTTGTTCCGCGGCTGCTGTGGTCGGGATCCAGCTGTTGTCGCTGGTGCGGGTGAGCCCGAGGTTGACCAGCCGGCGGAGGTTGGGAGCGGCCGCGCGGTGGTGGAGCCAGCTGTCGTTGCGGGCCACGCCGCGGTAGGGCACCCGGCGGTTGCCGTGGGCTGTCAGCCAGGCGATCCCGCGTTCGACCGGGGGCGCCAGCGGCGGTACTCGTCCGGCCAGGCCGGGTCGGTGGCCTCGTGGCGGGCGGCGGCCAGCAGGGCGNGTTTGGGGNGGNTGGTGAGGGTTCGCCCGGTTTGGGAGGTGGCGCAACGGTCACGCGGGCAGGTGCGGCACAGGGTCCTGAACTGGTCCTGGCGGTGACCGTGGGCCTGGGGACGCCCCAGAGGGGTGGTGTGTCCGGCCGGGCAGGTGACCGTGGCGGCGGCGTCNAGCAGCCCCAGCCCGCCCGCGGCCTTCCACCGCAGATCACAGCGCAACGCCCGCACCGTCTCGACTCCGACAACCCGTGCAGGCTCCGCGGCACCACCGTGGCCGCCAGCACCTGCGGTGGCATACTCGGCCGCCCGTTCGACGACGGGTACATGTCGGTGAACATCCCCGCCGGGAACAGCACCTCCCGGTGCTCCGCCAGGAACGCGAACACACTGCCTGCCGGGATCAACTCCCGGCAGGTCTCCCACGCATCCGGCCCGACCGGCTCGCCCACCCACTCACCCTGCATGATCCCAACACTGGCGTCGACCACCACACCAGAACCCGGACCCGCAAGATTTTCAGTGATCTTCCACCCGTGCTGCGCGTACAGCCATTCGTCCAGTCAAACCTACGGACGTCGGGTGGACACCTATGGACGGAAAGCGCCGATCTTCAGGTCGGGGGATGCCTACCGGATCTACCGGAGGCCGATCGAGGCCCGCAGGACCTCGCGGTTGAGCGTGGCGATGCTGTCCAGTGGGATGCCCTTCGGGCAGGCGACGGTGCNCNCCCCGGTGTTGGTGCACCCGCCGAAGCCCTCGGCGTCCATGGCCTCGACCAGGTTGAGCGTGCGGCTCGCCCGCTCCGGGGCGCCCTGGGGCAGGCTGTTGAGGTGCACGACCTTCGCCGAGGTGAACAGCATGGCCGAGCCGTTGGGGCAGGCCGCGACACAGGCGCCGCAGCCGATGCAGGTGGCGTTGTCGAACGCGGTGTCCGCGACGGCCTTGGGCACCGGGGTGGAGTGCGCCTCGGGGGCGCTGCCCGTCGGGGCGCTGATGTAGCCGCCGGCCTGGATGATCCGGTCGAGGCCGGAGCGGTCCACCATCAGGTCGCGGACGACGCCGAACGCGACCGAGCGCCACGGCTCGACGTCGATGACGTCCCCGTCGGAGAACTCCCGCACATGCAGCTGGCAGGTGGTGGTCCGTTCCCGGGGGCCGTGGGCCTGGCCGTTGATGACCACTCCGCAGGCGCCGCAGATGCCCTCGCGGCAGTCGTGGTCGAAGCTGACCGGCTCCTCGCCCCGCNGGGTCAGCCGCTCGTTGAGCACGTCGAGCAGTTCGAGGAAGGACATGTCCGGGTTCGCGTCGGGCACCTCGTAGGTGACCATGCGGCCCGGTTCGTCCGGTCCGGCCTGGCGCCAGATCCGAAGGGTGAGCTTCACGGTCGGCTCCTCGTACAGTCGTGATCCATTGACCGGTACCGCCTCACGCGTAGTTACGCTGGGCGAGGTGGACATGCTCGAACTCCAGAACCTCGCGGTGCAGCACCGGCGGGGTTTCCGTGCCGGCGAACTCCCAGGCTCCGACGTAGGCGAACCGGTCGTCGTCGCGAAGGGCCTCGCCGTCCGGGGTCTGGCTCTCGACCCGGAAGTGCCCTCCGCAGGACTCCTCGCGGTGCAGGGCGTCGACACACATCAGCTCGCCGAGTTCGAGGAAGTCCGACACCCGGTTCGCCCGCTCCAGGCTCTGGTTGACACTACCCGCGTCGCCCGGCACCTTGACCTGGCGCCAGAACTCCTCGCGCAGCTCCGGAAGGCGCCCCAGCGCCTTGCGCAGGCCGTCCTCGCTGCGCGCCATCCCGCACTCGTCCCACATGATCTCGCCGAGCTCACGGTGGAACGAGTCGACGGTGCGGTCACCGTTCACGGCGAGCAGGCGGGTCAGCCGGCCCGTCGCCTCGGCAGCCGTCTCCGCGACCGCGGGATGGCTCGCGTCGACCGCGCCCAGCTTCGTCGAGGCGATGTAGTCACCCAGCATGGGCGGCAGCACGAAGTAGCCGTCGGCGAGACCCTGCATCAGCGCGCTCGCGCCGAGACGGTTGGCGCCGTGGTCGGAGAAGTTCGCCTCCCCGATCACGAAGAGCCCCGGAATACTGCTCTGTAGATCGTAGCCCACCCACAGCCCACCCATGGTGTAGTGGACGGCCGGGTAGATCCGCATCGGCACCTTGTAGGGGTCCTCGGCGGTGATCCGCTCGTACATCTCGAACAGGTTGCCGTACTTCTCGCGAACCTTGTCCTCGCCCATCCGCTTGATGGCGTCGGCGAAGTCGAGGTAGACGCCGAGCCCGCCCGGACCCACGCCGCGACCGGCGTCGCACTGGTACTTCGCCGCCCGCGACGCGATGTCACGGGGGACCAGGTTGCCGAATCCCGGGTAGATCCGCTCGAGGTAGTAGTCGCGCTCGTTCTCCGGGATGGTGTCGGGCGAGCGGGTGTCGCCCGCCTTCTTCGGCACCCAGATGCGGCCGTCGTTGCGCAGCGACTCGCTCATCAGCGTGAGCTTGCCCTGGTAGTCGCCGGAGCGGGGGATGCAGGTCGGGTGGATCTGGGTGTAGCACGGGTTGGCGAAGTACGCCCCGCGCCGGTGCGCCCGCCAGATCGCGCTGGCATTGGAGTTCTTGGCGTTCGTCGACAGGTAGAACACGTTGCCGTACCCGCCGGTGGCGAGCACGACGGCGTCGGCGAGGTAGGTGGAGACCTGGCCAGTGACCAGGTCGCGGGCGACGATGCCGCGGGCGTGCCCGTCGATGACGATCAGGTCGAGCATCTCGGTGCGCGGGTGTATCTCCACGCCGCCGGCATCGATCTGCCGGGACAGCGCCTGGTAGGCGCCGATCAGCAGCTGCTGACCCGTCTGGCCCCGGGCGTAGAAGGTCCGCGAGACCTGCACGCCGCCGAACGAGCGGGTGTCGAGCAGGCCGCCGTACTCCCGGGCGAAGGGCACACCCTGCGCCACGCACTGGTCGATGATCTGGGTGGACGTCTGCGCGAGACGGTAGACGTTGGACTCCCGGGAGCGGAAGTCGCCACCCTTCACCGTGTCGTAGAACAGCCGGTGGACCGAGTCGCCGTCGTTGCGGTAGTTCTTCGCCGCGTTGATGCCGCCCTGCGCGGCGATGGAGTGCGCCCGGCGCGGCGAGTCCTGGTAGCAGAACTGGATGACCCGGTAGCCCTGCTCGGCGAGGGTGGCGCCGGCGGCGCCACCGGCGAGCCCCGTGCCGACGACGATCACGGTGTGGCGGCGCCGGTTGGCCGGGTTGACCAGCTTGGCGGTGAAGCGTCGCTTGTCCCAGCGTTGCTCGATCGGCACGTCCGGCGCCGCGGTGTCGGCGATGTCGGCACCGAGGTTGTAAAACGACATGTCAGCCCTTCCCATGCTTCCGGCACCGCGCCACGCAAGGTCGGCCGCGGAGCCGTCGGCTGTTCAATCCACCAGTGCAGTGACCCATCGGTGCAGTGACCCATCGGTGCAGTGACCCATCGGTGCAGTGACCCATCGGTGCAGTGACCCATCGGTCCAGTGCCGTGCCGTCAATCCACCAGGCCGGCGAGAACCGACACCGGGACGATCACGAATCCCACCGTGAGGAGAACCGCGAGGACATTGGCGGTGGCCTTGAAAACTCGGTCCCGTTTCGGGTTGTTGACACCGAGGGTCTGGGCCGCACTCCAGAAGCCGTGCTGGATGTGGAGCCCGAGGGAGATCATGGCGGCGATGTAGATGAGCGTGACCCACCACACGCTGAAACTCGACACGACGTTGTCGTAGGCGGCACCTTCGACCCCGTGTCGGTTGAGGGTCAGCGTCGTGAAATCGAGGATGTGGTACACGATGAACAACGCGAGGGTGATTCCACCGTAGCGCATCACATGCGTGGCATAACTGGCCCGGGCTCGTTGGCGGTGGACGTACTTTGTCGGCCGGGCCCGCAGGTCACGCCGGCTGAGCTGGTACGCGGACACCGTGTGCAGGCCCACGGCCAGCACCAGCACGACGCGTTGGATCCATAGGTACCACGTATCGTGCAGGACCGGCTCGCCGATCGTCCGGAGCCAGCCGGCGTAGTGGTCGAAGTCGTCGCGGCCAAAGAAAATCTTCAGGTTCCCGAGCATGTGAGCGATCAGGAACAGGAGCATCAGCAGCCCGGTGACGGCCATCACGGTCTTTTTGCCGATGGTTGACCGCCACAGGTTGCGCAGGACGGACGAAGATCGCGGGGGCCGCGGGGTGGGCGCAGGGGACGCCGACCGCGCCGGGGTTGTCACAGCCACGAGCGCACCCTAGAGCGCACTCCCTCCAGTGGTCCAAGACATGATAAACCTGGACTCGATAGTGCCGTCCTATCGACGTCTACGCTGGCGGCGTGCAGCTCCACCAGCTCGCCTATTTCGTCGCCGTCGCGGAGACCCGGCACTTCACCCGGGCCGCCCAGCGGGTGCATGTCGCCCAGCCGTCCCTGTCCCAGCAGATCCGCGCCTTGGAACAGGAGCTGGGCACACCTTTGTTTAACCGCGCGCGGGGGAACATCAGCCTGACCCCGGCGGGGGAGACGCTCCTGCCGCTCGCCCGGCGCATCCTCACCGATACCGAGACCGCCCGCCAGCGGGTCACCGAGCTGCTCGACCTACGCCACGGCACGGTGCGCCTCGGTGCCACCCCGAGCCTGTGCACCGGCTTCCTGCCCGACGTGCTGCGACTGTTCCACCAGCGGTACCCGGGCATCCGCCTGCTGGTCGAGGAAGGGGGATCACGCGACCTCGTCCGCGATCTGGCCGCGGGCAGCCTGGACCTGGCGTTGATCATCCTTCCGCTGCAGAGCAGCGACCCGGCCCTGGCGACCTCGCCGCTGATCCGCGAGAGCCTGGTCCTCGTCTCGTCGCTGGACGAGCCACCGATCGTCGCCGGACGCCCGCTGACCGTGGCCGATCTGCGTAACCACCCGATGGTGATGTTCCGCCGCGGCTACGACCTGCGGGAGGCCACCGTGACGGCCTGCCGGGAGGCCGGATTCGAGCCGATTTTCGCGATCGAGGGCGGGGAGATGGACGCCGTGCTCGGTTTCGTCGCGGCGGGTCTGGGCAGCGCGGNGATTCCGAGCACGGTCGCCCACCGGCTCGGCATGCGGGTCACCCCGTTCGTGCTCCCGGGGCTGCAACGCACCATCGGGCTGGCGCGTCGCCGCGACGTCGAGCCGACCCGTGCCGCCGTCGAGCTGCAACGGGTCCTGTGGGAGTACCTCCGCGACGCCGCGGCCTCGGGCAACCTTCCCGACGGCACCCGGCTCCTCGCCGGACCGACCTCCGCCGGCACGTGATCTGTCATCTTCGGGCTCTCGTGCAACGTATTCGATGAGGCAGACTTTTCATGGCGTGACGATCAGGTTCTTTTCGCGTGAATCGCCATCGCTTTTTCTGGTTCGGCATGTGGTCCGCCTGTCCACCGAGCCCATTTTTTCCGCCCACCCGCACGCGATCCGGTCGGGTGGGCTTAAAGTTGTGCGAGCGGTCGTAGATCGGGCGGTTTCCGGTCTACGGGGACTGGCTGCGGGGATGACTGGCTGCGGGGACGACTGTCAACGCGCGGTTCGCGTGAACTGGCGCCAGTGCACAACGGGGGCAGCGTCGGAGCTGCCGTCGACCTCGAACACACGGGAGGCGATATGAACAGCGTCGACATTGCCCTGAAGGAATCGCTCGAGATAAGCGGGGCGCTTGGGGTTGCCCTCGTCGACTTCACCAGTGGAATGACCCTCGGAACGGCCGGTAACACGCATGTGATCGACCTTGAGATCGCCGCGGCCGGAAACACCGAGGTCATCCGGGCGAAGATTCGGACGATGGAGAGTCTCGGGCTTCAGGACACCATCGAGGACATCCTGATTACGCTGGGTCGCCAGTACCATCTGATCCGGTTGTTGCAGAGCCATTCCGGCCGTGGCCTGTTCCTCTATCTGGTGCTCGACAAGCCGCGCGCGAACCTCGCGCTGGCCCGTCATCGGCTGCGCGCCGTCGAGTCGCAGCTCGACGTCTGAGTGCTTCCGGGGCCCGATCGGGCGGCGCGTCCTCGCCACGGGCCTGGTGCCGGCGCGCCGGTGACCGGACGACGGTGATAGGGATATGACGTGAATATGAACGTGCCGGCGCTGCGGATCCGTGGCGGCGTGCTGGTCGGTCCGACGGAGGTCCGTGACGAGGTCTGGGTCGTCGATGGCCGGATCACCTTCTCCGCCCCCACCGGCGCGGCGGCCCGGGACGTACGGACGGTCTCCGGATGGGTGTTGCCCGGCCTCGTCGACGCTCACTGCCATGTCGGCCTCGCCGCGCACGGCGCCGTCGACAGGCCCACCGCCGAGCAGCAGATCATCACCGACCGGGCGGCGGGCGCGCTGCTGCTGCGCGACGCCGGTTCCCCGGCCGACACCCGGTGGATCGACGCCCGTGACGACCTGCCCCGGCTGGTGCGGGCCGGCCGGCACATCGCCCGGCCCCGGCGATACCTCCGCAACTACGCGGCGGAGGTCGAGCCGGCCGACCTCGTCGCCGAGGTCCTCGCGCAGGCCGGCCGGGGCGACGGGTGGGTGAAGCTCGTCGGCGACTGGATCGACCGCGGGCTGGGTGACCTGGCGCCGTGCTGGCCCGCGGACGTGGCGAAGGCCGCGATCGACGCGGCGCACGCCGCCGGAGCCCGGGTCACCGCCCACTGCTTCGCCGAGGACTCCCTCGCGGATCTGGTCGAGGCAGGGATCGACTGCATCGAGCACGCCACCGGTCTCACCGAGCGCACGATCCCGCTGTTCGCCGAGCGGGGGGTCGCCATCGTGCCAACCCTGGTGAACATCGCGACCTTCGAGGACATCGCCGCGGGCGCCGAGGCGAAGTTCCCCGCCTACGCCCGGCACATGCGTGCCCTGTACGCCCGGCGCCATGACACGGTGCGGGCGGCCTACGACGCCGGCATCCCGATCTTCGTCGGTACCGACGCCGGGGGAAGCCTCCCGCACGGGCTGGTCGCCGCCGAGGTGGCCGAGCTTCGCCTGGCCGGGCTGCCGGCGGCGGCCGCGCTCGACGCGGCGACCTGGGGGGCCCGCTCCTGGCTCGGTTATCCGGGCCTGTCCGAGGGCGCCTGGGCCGATCTGGTGGTGTATCCGAGCGACCCGCGGGCCGACGTCGCGGTGCTCGGCGCCCCGGACCTCATCGTTCTGCGCGGACGGCCGGTCTCTGCCTGAACGTCCCCGCGTCCCCCGGGTATGCGGCTGGTCAGCGGGGAGCATCGAGGACCTGCCGGACCTTGTCCAGCAGGGTGCGTTCGGAGAAGGGTTTGGTCAACAGCGATACCCCCGGGTCCAGCTTCCCCTGCGCGGTGAGGACGGGATCGGCGTATCCCGACATGTAGAGCACCCGGATGCCGGGTTGCTGGGCCCGGATGCGGTTCGCGAGCTCCCTGCCCTGCATGCGCGGCATGATCACGTCCGTGAGCAGCAGGTGGATGTCGCCCCGGTGCTCGATCGCGATCGAGCACGCGTCGAGGGCGGTGGAAGCCGCCAGCACCTCGTAGCCGTTGCGGCTCAGGATCCGCCGGGCGACCTCGAGCAACGCGGCATCGTCCTCGGCGATCAGGACCGTCTCGCCGTGCCGGGCAGGCTCGGAGTCGGCCGGTCGTTGCCCGGCCGGATCCTGCGACAGGTTCCGCATAAAATCACCGCAGTAGGTAATTTACCGGTGGCATTTAGTGGCCAGAGGAACCGTAGCATCGCTTTCGGTGAGTCGCCACCGCGCCGGCCAGGCCGCTTCAGCCCGGCCAGGCCGCGGAGGTCACGGCCTGGCACAGGATCTCGGTGAACGGCCGCGGGTCGAGGCCGGCCGCGTCGAGCCAGGAACCGGAGTAATACGTGTCGGCGTACCGTTCGCCGCCGTCGCAGATCAAAGTGACCACGCTGCCGCGGTGACCGGAGGACACCAGCTCGCAGGCGAGCCGTACCGCGCCCCAGAGGTTCGTCCCGGTGGAGGCACCCGTCCGGCGGCCCGTCAACGTCTCCAGGAACAACATGGCCGCGACGGACGCCGCGTCGGGCACGGTGATCATCCGGTCGACGATGTCGGGGAGGAAACTCGGCTCCACCTGTGGGCGGCCGATGCCCTCGATGCGGGAGTGCCCGCCGGTGACGTGCGGGTCGCCGGTGGACCAGGCGCGGTGGAACACCGAGCCCTCGGGATCGACGACGCACAGCGCGCAGTTGTGCTGCCGGTACCGCAGATAACGCCCGATCGTGGCGCTGGTGCCCCCGGTGCCGGCACCGACGACGATCCAGGTGGGGATGGGATGGCGCTCCAGCGCCATCTGATTGAAGATCGATTCGGCGATGTTGTTGTTGCCGCGCCAGTCCGTCGCTCGTTCCGCGTAGGTGAACTGGTCCATGTAGTGACCGTTCGTGGCCTCGGCCAGCCGCCTGGCCTCCGCGTACACCGTGGTGGCGTCCGCCACCAGGTGGCAGCGACCCCGCTCACGTTCGATCAGGGCGATCTTCTGCGTACTGGTCGAGGCGGGCATGACGGCGATGAAGGGGAGTCCGAGCATGCGGGCGAAGTAGGCCTCCGAGACCGCCGTCGACCCGGAGGACGCCTCGACGATCGTCGTCCCCTCCCGGATCCAGCCGTTGCACAGTCCGTAGAGGAACAGCGACCGGGCCAGGCGGTGCTTCAACGAGCCGGTGGGATGCGTCGACTCGTCCTTCAGATAGATGTCCACGCCCCGTTCCGCCGGCCACAGGTGCAGGGGGAACAGGTGGGTGTCCGCCGACCTGTTGGTGTCGGCCTCGACTCGGCGAATGGCCTCCCGAGTCCATCGGACGTCCTGTCTGGTGGGTGCATCACTCATGCCCTTCCCGTTCCCCGGATCATGCTTGGATGAAGATCTTTGTTCTTTCCGCCCGCCTTCGTCGATTCGTTGATCTGTGAGCTGTTTGTCTCTTATGGGTTATCGATGCGGTTGCGGGCTCTGTATCCGCAAGTTACCGGTTCGATGGTCGAGATGCGCCGTCCGTGGGTCGCCCCTACCGTCAAGCTATGCCGGTTACTCAAGGTTCCGGTGCGCTGCCGGCCCGTCGGATCGTGTTCGTCCATGCTCATCCCGACGACGAGACGATCGCGACCGGGGCGACGATGGCCTGCTACGCCGCCGATCCCGACACCCAGGTGGTCCTTGTCACGTGCACGCTGGGCGAGATGGGCGAGGTGCTGGTCCCCGAGCTGGCCAACCTGCGGGCGGACCGCGCGGACCAGCTCGGCGGATACCGGATCGGGGAGCTGGAACAGGCGTGTACCGAGCTCGGCGTCACCGACTACCGCTTCCTCGGGGGCGCCGGTCGTTGGCGGGACAGCGGCATGTTGNACAGCCCCGCGAACGACGACCCGCGCTGCTTCTGGCGGGCGAACATGGACGACGCGTCCGAGGCGCTCGTGCGGATCGTGCGGGAGGTCCGGCCGCAGGTGATCGTGACCTACGACGCGATCGGGGACTACGGTCATCCCGATCACATCAGGGCGCACGACGTCACCGTCCGGGCCTTCGCCGACGCGGCCGATCCGGACTTCGCTCCCGACGCGGGTCCGACCTGGCAGGTCTCGAAGTTGTACGAGACNGCGCTGTCCCACTCCGCGGTCGAGTCCGCGGTGGACCGCATCTGGCGGTCCGACCTGGCGAAGACGGTCCCCGAGGGGATCACGATGCCCTCGGACATGCTGCTGTCGGTTCCCGATACCAAGGTCACCACGACGATCGAGGCGCCGGGCTTCTTCGCCGCGAAGATCGCGGCAATGCGGGCCCACCGCAGCCAGATGACCGTGGACGGATTCTTCTTCGCTCTGGTCGACGGGAACGGCCGGTCGGCGAAGGCCACCGAGAACTTCGTGCTGGCCCGGGGGGCGGTGGGCCCGGGCTCGGGTTCCGGCGTGGAAACCGACCTGTTCGACGGAGTGGCGACGCGCTGATGCCGGAACGGACCGCGAACGGACCGCGGGAGGGAATCCTGATGTACACCGGGAACATCATGTACGCCAGGGTCGGGGACCGCCTCGTCGTGCGTAATTCGGCAACAGGTCGTACCGAGCGCCACGGTGTGATACTCAAGATTCGCGGCGAGAGCGGCCGAGCGCCGTTCATCGTCCGGTGGGACGACGGCCGCGAATCGTGGTACATCCCGGCCGCCTATGAATCGGTCGAGCTACGTCCCAGCCGCGACCGGCGGCCCGGCTGAGGACCCCCTCGGGTGGAGGGGTGCCGCCCACTGAATCATTGCCGGCGGGCGGCACCCGGCGTCNCCTCCGGAGCCTACTGCCCGGAGTAGAGCTGTTTATAGCGGGCGCCCGCCTGCCGGTTCAGGTAGAGACACGTGGCGCTGAGCGGTCGGTACAGGTTCGAACCGACGTTGTTCGGGTCGCAGTTGTTGAAGTAATACTCGTAGGCCAGCCCCTTGCCGGCATGGGCCACGAACCAGTCGTACATCCACTGGATGTAATTGGCGTTGTCACCGCCACCGTTGTTGCCGCTGGTACTCACCACCCCCCATTCGCCGACGCCGAAGAGCTTGTTGTGCGCGCGGGCGAAGTTGAACCAGTAGTTCAGCCCACCGGGGGCGTTGGCCTGGGCGTCGAACTCGGCCTTTGTCCGGGACGGCGGCCAGTGGTCGTACGCGTCGAGGCCGACCCCGTCCACCCAGGCGTCGCCCGGATACATGTCCATCGGGTTGTGGCTCGGCGGG
>NZ_JPGU01000009.1:13992-41191 GCF_000732115.1 Frankia sp. CeD | reverse complement strand
CNNGNAGTGNGNGNTNAGGNACCAGCACAGGGNGGGGNCCGGCTCCGCGGNCGAGTTGATGGCGTCCGCGACGTGGCGCCAGCAGTTGACGTAGTCCTTGGGGTTGGTGGCGGACCATTCGTACCAGTCGCCGTTGCCCTCCCAGGCGATTCGCAGGTAGGAGTTCTGCCGGCCGTAGGCGTTCAGTACGCGGCCGAAGGTCTTCCAGTACTCGTCGTAGGCCCCGGTGGCGCAGGTCGCGTTGCTGGCACCGATGTGCTCCGGGAAGGGGGGGATGGAGATGATCAACCGGCCGGGCCAGTTGGCGAAGGTGCGCAGCAGATCCACCGGCTGGCTGACGTTCGCCCAGCTGTTCCGGGTGGTGTAAAGCAGGGTGAAGTCACAGGGCGCCCCGCGCCAGGTGCAGAACGCCTCCAGGTTCTGCTGGTTCATCACCGGATCGGGATAGGTTCCGGTCAGCCACCCTTTGCCCGAGCGGGGCCCGGCGTAGGACGGCGGGGCCGGCGGCGGGTTCGCTCCGGTGGTGNCCTCCGCCCGGTCGAAACCGACGTTGTTGCCCTGCGAGGAGGTGTTGCGCTGCCCGGTATTCGTCAGGGTCAGGGTGTGCGTGCCGGCGGCGAGCTTGTCCGAGCTGTAGAACAGGGTGATGCTCGAGGTCGGCGCGTAGGTGTCGACGTTGACCGGCTGGCCGCCGTCCAGGCGGATCGTGCTGAATCCCCCGATCGGGCCCTTGGCGCCGTAGATGTTGATCTGCGTTCCGCTGAAACGGATCGTGGCGACCGCGCCGGCGGTCGCCGAGTAGTAGAAGCTGTTGTTCGGGGAGGTAATGCAGCCGGTGCACTTCGTCCACCCGGTCGAGTAAGAGACCTGGTTGGTGCCGGTGCCGATCGTCGTGTCCTCGATGGTGAGCGCCGTGGGCACCGGCGGTGTCGGCGGGGGCGGCGCCACCTCGTTGATCGCCTCGGCGCGGTCGAAGGCGACGTCGTAGCCCCGGGACGCGGCATTGCGCTGGTGCAGGTTGGTGATCTGCACTGTGTGGGTGCCCGCGGTGAGCGTGTTCGAGGTGAAGATCGAGCTCGCGACCGCGACCGTAGCGAAGGTGTCGACGAGCTGCGGGGTGCTGCCGTCGATGCTGATCGCGGCCTGGCCGCTCCACGGCCCCTTGACCCCGAAGATGGTCACCCGCGTGCCGATGAACTGGAACGAGGCGACGCTGCCGTAGGTCGACGAGTACCGGAAGCCGTCGTCGAGGGGCCCGGCTATGCACCCGGTGCACCGGGTCCACGTCCCCGTGTAGGAGACCTGGTTGAGCCCGGTGCCGATGGCGCTGTCCTCGATGATCGTCGGGGCCTGCGCGCGGGCAGGTCCGGTCAATGCCCCGGTCATCAGGGCCACGGTGAGGGTGAGTAGCAGCCCGCCGATCCGGTGGCGACGTGCTCGAGTCCGCGCGTGACGGCCGTTCGAATATCTCCTGGGCTGGGACGCTGTCCCGTCCCGTTTGTTCTCTGTGCGCATTCTCCAGTCCTGTCCTGGGTTGTGGAACGCGTGTCGAGCTTGTCGATGAAAGCTGACTCATCAACCAGGAAGGAAGCTAGATCAATGGTTCGCGGGCATGGTCGAACGTCGTTGTCCGGAGATTCGACGCGCACTTCTCCAGGCGTGGGCGAAGACTTGTGACGTCGTCCTTCCCGGCGGTTCGGGTGGAACGTGCACAGCCGGATTGCGCAGATTCTCCGCTCGCGGCGGCGGTGTCACCGGTTCTGGCGGTTCCTTGGGGTCGGCGCAGGAAAATCGTGATCCGTTCGGCCCGGTCGGTCAACGCCCGCGCGGGAATGCCGATACCTTTGTAGCCGAAGGTGCGACCTACCTCCGGTACGCCTGCGGTCTGAGTGCCTGCGGTCAGAGCAGGGTGCCGAAGACCTGCGTCCAGTAGCGACCATACTCGCCGCCGGTGGCCTGCCCGACGCCGATCTGGCGCAGCCGCGGGATGAGGATGTTCGCCCGGTGGCCGGGGCTGTTCATCCATCCCGTCACCACCTCGTCCGCGCTGCTCTGGCCGGCGGCGATGTTCTCGGCGACCTGGGCGTAGCGGTAGCCCAGAGCGCTCACCCGGTCGGACACCGTGCGTCCCTCCGGGCTGGTGTGCGCGAAGAAGCCACGGGTCGCCATGTCCACGCTGTGCGCCTCCGCGGCGGCGGCCANGCGGTCGTCGACGGTCAGCGGCGCGAGACCCTCCCGGGCGCGCTCGGCATTGGTGAGCGTGACGACCCGCGCGAGCACGAGGGTCAGATCACCCTCCCGGGTACCCCGACCCGTGGAATCGGGGTACCCGGGAGGGTCACGGCGTTGACCCTGGCCCTGGTGGCCCTGGCCCTGGTGGCCCTGGTGGCCCTGGTGGCCCTGGTGGCCCTGGTGGCCCTGGTGGCCCTGGTGGCCCTGGTCGCCGTCGTCGATGTCGACTCCGAAGTCCCGGGCGAGACCGGCGAGGCCGTCCGCGTAGCCCTGCCCCACCGCCCGGATCTTCCACGCGGGGCCGCGCCGGTAGATCTCCACCAGCGTGACCACGGTCTCGCGGGACAACGGCGGTGGTGCGAAGCGGGCGATGAGGNCATCATGATCATTATGGATGGTGACGGCGAGAGCTGGCAGCCGTCCGAAGGGCGTCGTACCGTCCTCGGGGCTGGCGGCGATCACGACACGTTCGGCGCCCAGGCGCAGCCGGCCCGGATCGACGGTCACCGCGCCGCCCGAGAGTGCCACGCCCGGCGCCCTGGGCTGGTTGTAGAACACGAAGTCGCTGTCCGCGGCGACCTTGCCGTTCGCGCCGGTGACGAGCGCACAGACGTCGAAGGGACCGGCGAGCCGGACCGAGACGGGGCCGGCAGGCAACGGCCCGTTCGCGCCAGGCACCAGGTCCCTCATCCGTTTCCACCCCTGTAGCCGTGGTCGTCCGCCATCGAGCGTTCGTCCGATGGTGCCATCCCGGACGTTTCGCGGTGTGCCCACGTTCCGTCACCCCCGACCAATCCGTGGGGTTAGGTAGCTTTCGCGAGGTTTTGTGGCTCTTATGCTATTCGGTGGCTCTCGTGGGGTTCGGTGGCTGTTGTGGCTGGTTTGATTGCCTTGTCGGTCTGTCCGGTCGTACCGTCACCTCGGTTGCCGTGATCATATGATCAATGGTCTGGCCTGCGGATTTTCCGGTGGGCTCACGCCGCTCATCGCGATCGAGGAGAGCCGGCGACCATTGGTGGGGGGCCGCTGAGGGATGATCGAGGCACCGTTCCGCGGTGCCCGGAGCAGGGTGGACCGCCGTTGAATGACGTCATGGGCTACGCCCTGCTCAGTCTGGGCACGGGCGCGCTCTACGCCCTCGTGGCCTCGGGTGTGGTGGTCATCGCCCGCGGGGCCGGCGTGCTCAACCTGGCCCAGGGCGCGCTGCTGGCCTGGGCGGCCTATGCCTTCCATGGGCTGCACGCCGGGTGGGGGCTGCCGCTCGGCCTCGCGGCGCCGCTGGCCGTGCTGTCGACGACCGTCATCGGGGTCGTGTTCCACCTGCTGGTGATGCGGCCACTGCGCGAGGCGACCTCGCTGCTGCGGCTGATGGCGACGCTCGGCCTGCTGATCATCTTGCAGTCGTTGCTGACGCTGATGTTCGCCGGTGCCGTGCGTACCTCCCCGACGGTGCTGCCGACCGGCAGGATAACGCTGTTCGACGAGCCCGTCGGCGTGTCCGTGTTCGTCCGGCTGGCTGTGGTCGCCGTGCTGGTCGCGGGGCTCTGGGCGGTGTTCCGGTTCACCACGGTGGGCCTCGCCGCGACGGTGGCGGCGGAGAACCTCAGGGCCGCCGCGACCTTCGGCTGGTCGGCGGACACCGTCGCCGCCGCTGCCTGGGGCGCCGGCAGCGCGCTGGCCGGTCTCGGCGGGGTCCTGCTCGCGCCGCTGCAGAACCCGTTGTCCTCGGCGAACCTGCTCCTGCTCATCGTCCCGGCGCTGGCGGTCGCGCTGGTCGCGCGGTTTCGCTCCTTCCCGATGGTGCTGGCGGGCGGGCTCGCCCTCGGGGNCGTCGAGGNGGAGACCCAGTTCCAGCTGGTCGCCGAGCACCCCTGGTGGCGCGGGGTCGACCGGGCTGTGCCGCTGGCGGTCATCGTCTTCTACCTCGCGATCCGCGGGCAGGGAATACCCGAACGCGGCCACCTCGCCGAACGTCAGCCTGCCCTCGGTAGCGGCCGGGTGCATCCGCGCGCCCTCGCGGTCACCGTGGCGGCCACCCTGGCGGCGACCTGGTGGCTGCTGCCGGTTGACTGGGTCGACGCGATCGACGCGAACGCCCTGTGGGCGCTGGTCATCCTGTCCGTCGTCGTGCTCGTCGGGTTCACCGGGCAGTTGTCCCTGGCGCAGCTCGCCTTTTCCGGCATCGCGGCGTTGATCGCCGGACGGCTCGTCGCGACCCGCGGCTGGCCGTTGGAGGCGGCCATGCTCGTCGGGGTCGCCGGCACGGCCGCGGTCGGACTGTTGTTCGCCCTGCCGGCGCTGCGGACCCGGGGCCTGCAGCTCGCGGTGGTGACCCTGGGCCTGGGCACCGCCGTCGACGCTCTGCTGTTCCAGCGCGGCTACCACTCCCCGGCACCGAGGAGCGCGGGCTCCATCGGTTCGCTGTTCGGCGATCTGGCCTCCCCGGAGGGCACGGTCGTCGGCCGTCAGACATTCCTCGGCATCGAGTTGGACAAGGTTGCCAACCCCCGCGGGTTCGCGACCGTCTCCGTCCTCGCCTTCGTCCTCGTCGCGCTGGCCGTCGCCAACCTGCGGCGCGGGCGCGCGGGCCGGCGACTGATCGCGGTGCGGACCAACGAGCGGGCCGCCGCCGCGCTCGGCATCAGCGTGGTCGGCGCGAAGCTCTACGCCTTCGCGCTGTCGGCGGCCATCGCCGGATTCGGCGGGGNGCTCTATGCGTTCTACGTCTACGGGGAGCGCGGGAACATCGACTATGGCGGTGGCGCCTTCGCGCCGTTCTCGTCGATCATGCTCATCGCCTACGCGGTGCTCGGCGGGGTCGGCTGGGTCAGCGGGGCGTTCGCCGGGGCGACGATGGCCGCCGGGGCGCTCGCGACCCGGCTCGGCGGCTGGGTCGGCGACCTGCTCGCCCGGCTCGGCGTGCTGCTGCGGGTCGTCGTGGCGGCCCTCGCCGGGCTGCTCGGCCTCGCCGCCGGTGCCTCGCTCGTCAGCGCGCCGCGCCCGCGCCGCCGGCTCGGCGCCGCCGCCCGGTACGCCCCCTGGGCCGTCGCCGCCGTCGCCGCCCTGGTCGCAGCGGTCTTCGGCGGCTGGGTGCGGGACTGGCTGGCCGAGCTCGACCGCTACGTGCCGCTGATCGGCGGGATCGTCCTCGTCGTCGTGCTGTCCCGGTCGGGNGGGGGCATGGCGCCGGAGAACGCCCGCACCGCCAGGCTGCTCCACGACCGGGTCCCGGCGGCGGCCGCCCGCCGCCGTCGCCGCGATGCCGCCCGCCTGGCCCGCCTGCTCGGCGCGCCGCCCGCCGCGCTGCCCGCCGTGCCCGCCGTCCTGTCGGTCTGGGGTCTGACGGTCCGGTTCGGCGCGGTCACCGCGGTGCGCTCGGTCGACCTGCGGGTGGAACCCGGTCAGATCGTCGGGATGATCGGCCCGAACGGCGCGGGCAAGACGACGGTCATCGACGCGATCACCGGTTACACCCCGTCCTCGGTCACGTCGGTCACGTCGATGACGTTGGGCGGCGTCCGGCTGGACCGTCTGCCGGCGCACCGGCGGGCCCGCGCCGGCATCAGCCGGTCGTTCCAGAACCTGGAGCTGTTCGACGATCTGACGGTCATCGAGAACATCCAGGCGGCCAGCGACCGCCGGGACACCCGCGCCTATCTCACCGACCTGCTGTTCCCCCGGGGACGTCCGCTTGAGCCGGCCGCGGTCGCCGCGGTCGACGCCTTCGGGCTGCGCGACGATCTCCTGCGCACGGTGGCGGAGCTTCCCTACGGTCGTCGTCGGCTGCTGGCCATCGCCCGGGCCGTCGCGGCGCGCCCCGCCGTGCTGCTGCTCGACGAGCCGTGCGCCGGGCTGGACGAATCGGAGAGCGCGGAGGTCGCGGGCCTGCTGCGTCGGCTCGCCGACGACTGGGGACTGGGCATCCTGCTCAACGAACACGACATGGACGTGGTCATGGGGGTCTGCGACCGGGTGGTCGTGCTGGACGCCGGGGAGCGCATCGCCGAGGGGACGCCGGAGCGGGTGCGCGACGACCCCCGGGTGCGGGTCGCCTGCCTGGGGGAGGCGGCGGTCCCGGCCCGGCCGGCCGTCTCCTGGACTCGGCCGGCCGTCTCCTGGACCCGGCGGGCCGTCTCCTGGACCCGGCCGGCCGGCCCGTCCGCGGGCGGGACCGGGGACCGCGTCGCCGACAGGACGGACCCGGCCCGGTTCGCGGCCGGCCCCGCGGTGCTGGCGGCGCGGGGCCTGTCCGCCGGCTACGGCAACGGCCCGGTGGTCCGCGACCTCAACCTGGAGGTTCACGCCGGCGAGGTCGTGACCCTGCTCGGCCCGAACGGCGCCGGCAAGACGACGACACTGCTGGCGCTGGCCGGCGCGATCCCGTCGGCGGGAGGCGAGGTCCTGCTCGCCGGGGCCGTGACGACCGCCGCGCTGCACGAACGGTGCCGACGTGGCCTGAGCCTGGTTCCCGAGGAACGCTCGGTCATCATGGACCTCACCGTCCGGGAGAATCTCCGGGTCGGTCGATGCGACCCGGACCTCGCCCTCGCGGTCTTCCCCGAGCTTGCCGAGCACCTCGATCGGCGGGCGGGGNTGCTCTCCGGGGGGCAGCAGCAGATGGTGACCCTCGCGCGCGCCTTGGCGCGCCGGCCCACGGTTCTGCTCGCCGACGAGCTCTCGCTGGGCCTCGCGCCGCGCGTCGTGGACCGTCTGCTGGCGGCGGTGCGCGCCGCCGCGGACGATGGGCTCGCCGTGATCCTCGTCGAGCAGCACGTCCGCAGCGCCCTGTCGATCGCCGATCGGGTGCACGTCCTGCGGCATGGGGCCCTCGCCTGGTCGGGCACCGCCGCCCAGGCCCGTGCCGACCGGGAGACCCTGCTCGGCGCCTATCTGTCACCCGGACGGCCGGCGGACTCCGGCAATGGCGCCCCATCCGGCAATGGCGCCCTCAGCGGCCCGCGTGCCTGACCCGGGTCAGCGCGTGCCTCAGAGTCAGGAGGCGGCCCGGCGCAGGATGTCGAGGCCGGAGTAGGTCTCCGGGCCGAGTGGCACGAAGCTCTTCGACGCGCTGTCCCAGCGGGCTCCCCGCAGCGTGGTGTTGAAGATCCGTTCCGCCCCGGGGATCGGCGTCGTCGCCGTGAGGTTCAGCCGCGGGACGATGCCGCCCAGGTCCAGGTCGGTGGTCCGGTTGAGCTGGTCGAGCAGGGTGCGGGCGGTGAGCGGGCCGGACACCTTGTTGCCCACCTTCTCGGCGATCTGCACGGACAGCCACGCGCCGGTGGTGGTCGTCGTGGTGCGTAGCGCGGGGGCCGCGTCCGCGTCCCCGCCGGCCTGCTCGGCGTCCAGTTCGGAGATCATCCGGGCCACCTCGGGGAACTGGCCGGCCTGGCTCAGCTCGGGGAACGCGGTCGCGACCACGAGGTTGTCCGCGGCCGGACCGAGCGTCGACAGGTACTTCGGCGAGAGGGTTCCGGCCGCGTGGCAGGTCCGGACCCGCTGGCCGGCCTGGGAGATCACCGCGTAGGCGGCCTGGTCGAACACGACGAGCACGGCTCCGTCGGCACCGGACCGGGTNAGCTGGGAGATCGCCGGGGTGAAGTCGCTCGTCGTGATCGGAATACGGATCTTCGGATTGATCGGACGGTTCACCGCCTTCGCGCCGCCCTCGGCCATGATGATGAGCCGGTCGCTGGCGCTGAGGTCGTAGCCGACCAGCCCGAGGCGGGTGGCTCCCGCCTTGGCGAGCAACGACGGGCAGACCGCGGGGTAGAGCGCCAGCGGGCTGATGACGTAGCTGATCGGAGAGCTGAGCTCGGATCCGTCGGCCGAGATCCCGGCCGAACCGATGGACGGGATCCCCGCGTTCTCCAGGATGGGCATGATCCCACCCGAGCCGCTGACCTCGCCGACGACCGCGAGCACGTGCTGATCCACCGCCTGCTGGGCGCACTTCCTGGCCACGGCGGCGTCGTTCTTCTCGTTGCAGTGCACGAGCTCGACCCGGTGGCCGGCGATCCCACCCCGGGCGTTGACCCCGCGCACGGCGGCCCGGGCGGCGGCCACCATCTCCGGGTAGTTCGTTCCGGACGTGCCCACCGGGGCGATGATCATCAGTTTGACCGTTGATCCGGCCGAGGACGTGCCGGTGGCTTCGCCGNCCGAGTCGCCNCCGCACGCGGCGAGCGTTCCCGCCAGCACGGCGCCCAGAACCGCCGCGGCGAGCCACCGGAGCCCGTACCGTCGTCCCACCGTGCCGCCTCCTCGTCGAGCGTGCCTCGTCCGCGTTCCGTGTTCCGGTCCCCTGCCGGGCCCCGCTGTCCCCTGCCGGGCCCCGCCACGGTAGACCTGCCTGCTCAGGACGGATACGCCCGGGTTGGCTGGGACCCGCGGGAGCCTCGGCGTGGGATCGCGTCCCGGCGTCAGAGCACCTCAGAGCACCTCAGAGCACCTGAGGTCACCTGAGGTCACCTCAGAGCACCTGGGACCAGGCGTAGGTGAACCCCATGATCTGGTCGGCGAGGGTGTCCAGGCGGGCCGCGACGGTCCGGTCGAGCACTCGCCCGTGCGGGTCGAAGAGCGGCACCGCGGTGTTCAGGGTGACGCCCAGCGGGGTCGGCCAGCCGCGCAGGGCGTGCACCGTCGAGCGCAGGGCCGTCAGCGTCGTCCCGGCCGCCTGCGTGCCCCGGGCGCCGACGATCAGTGCGACCGCCCGGCCGTCCAGGTAGGGCCGGGGCGCGCCGCGCAGGTCCTCCAGATAGTCCAGGGCGTTCTTGACCTGGCCCGATATCCCGCCGTGGTAGCCGGGAGTCGCGATCACGAGGCCGTCGGCCCGTTCGACGGCGGCGAGGAGGCGCAGCGCGGCGGCGGGACGTTCCTGGCGTTCCGGCGCGTACATCGGCAGGTCCAGGTCCGCCGCACCGAGCAGCATCGTCTCCGCGCCGGCCTGCCCCATCATCGCCAGCACCGTCGCCAGGGCCTGGTGGGTGGTGGAGTTCGCCCGGCTGCTGCCACCGATGCCGACGATTNACGGGCGGCGGCGACGGGCCCGCACCGGACCGGGACCGTCCGGCGGCATGTCGGGCGAACGGTGCGCCGAGACCCGGCTGGGCAGCCCGGAGACGGGATCCGTACCGACCGTCTGGCTGCGCCCGCTCCTCGGTTCGCCGTTGCTGGCACCCGGTTGGAACATGCCGAATGTGTCTCCCACTACCCCTCCTCGTCCCGGATCCGGCATCCCGGTCCGGCATCCCGGTCCGGCGTCCCGGATCTGGCTCATGTCGGTCCGGCGATGGACCGCCACCCGCGTACCGTCGCGTCTGTCCTATCGCGGATGTCCTGTCCGATGTCCTATCGGACGGGCTGACCACACCGATCGAGGGGGTTGTGGGTCCGGCGCAGCGCAGCCGGCAGCGCGCGAGCGCCCGGCCCCAGCTCGGCGATCCGGTCGTGCGGATTCGAGATGCGGCAGCTTCGCAGCGACAAGCAGCCGCAGCCGATGCACGAGTTGAGTCCGTCACGCAGAGCGACCAGGGCCGCGATCTCGTCGTCCAGCCGGCCGCGCCACCGCCGCGAGATCGCGGACCAGTCCGCCTTGGTCGGCGTGCGCGACTCGGGCAGCGTCGACAGGGTCTCCCGCACCTCGTCGAGACTGAGCCCGACCGCGGTGGCGGCGCGGATGAACGCCAGCCGCCGCAGGACATGGCGCTCGTACCGGCGCTGCCCACCCGAGGTCCGGGTGGCGGTGAGCAGGCCCTGCTGTTCGTAGAAGCGCAGCGCCGACGCGGCGAAGCCACTTCGCTGCGAGAGCTCACCCACAGTCATCATATCGGTAGGAAGCATGCCCGCAGACTATGGCGTTGAAGTTGAACTCAACATGAGGTTCCCGGAACCCGGCGGCGCCGCGACGGGCTGGTCGTCACGCCTCGTCACGCCTCGTCCCGTCATGTCCCGTCACGCATCGTCATGCTTCGCCGCCCCTCGTTGCCCCGCGTCGCCCCTCGTCACGCCTCGGCTTCGTGGTAACGGGGATCACCCCGGGCCGTCCCGGCAGCGCGTTTGCCGCGGTCGCCGCCCATGGCAGGCTTCGTCGCAATGGACGACATCACGCATCGGCGGTTCAACCCNCTCACCGGCCGTTGGGTTCTGGTCTCGCCGGGGCGGACGCGGCGACCGTGGCACGGCGGTCAGGAACCACCGCCGGTGCCGGCCGCGGTCGCCCATGATCCTCTATGCGACCTCTGCCCGGGTAACCTCCGGGCCGGCGGTGAACGTAACCCCTCCTACTCCGGTACCTACGTGTTCACCAACGACTTCCCGGCGCTGCGTCCCGACCCGGTTCGGCCCGCAGCCCTGCTCGTCGCCCCGCCCGCCGACCCGCCTGTCGCCCCGTCCGCCGACCCGGCCCCGGTGTGGCCGGCGGGTCCCGGATCGGGCCTGCTGCGCAGCGAACCGGCCCGGGGGACCTGCCGGGTCGTGTGCTTCGGCCCTCGTCATGATCGCGGGCTCGTCGACATGACTCCGGCCGAGGTCCGGGCGGTCGTGGACACCTGGGCGGCGCAGGAGGAGGAACTCTCCCGCACCTGGCGCTGGGTGCAGGTCTTCGAGAACCGCGGCACCGCGATGGGCGCGTCGAACCCGCACCCCCACGGTCAGATCTGGGCCTGCGACGCGTTGCCCGACGAGCCAGCCGCCGAGGACGCGCGGCAGCGGGAGCACTTCGCCCGGTCTGGCAGCTCCCTGCTGATGGACTNCGCCGAGATCGAGACGGCGGCGGGGGAGCGGGTGATCCTGGCGGAGGAGCACTGGCTCGTCGTCGTGCCGTTCTGGGCGCTGTGGCCGTTCGAGACCCTGCTCCTGCCCCGGCATCCGGTCGACCGCCTCGCCGCGCTCTCCGACGACCAGCGGGACGGGCTGTCCCGCCTGCTCGGCCGCCTCCTCACCGGCTACGACGCCCTGTTCGACCATCCTTTCCCGTTCTCGATGGGCTGGCACGGGGCTCCCGGGCCGCATCCCGCGCCCGGACCCCGGCCGGGGCCGGAGCTGGGGTCGGAGCCGGAGCCGGAGCCGGAGTCGGGGCTGGGGCCGGAGTCGGGGCTGGGGCCGGACCTTGATCCTGGTTGGGGACCCGGCGATCCACCCGCGGCGTTCTGGCAGCTGCACGCCCACTTCTATCCGCCGTTGCTGCGCTCCCCGACCATTCGCAAGCATCAGGTCGGCTACGAGATGCTCGCCGACGTGCAGCGCGACCTCACCCCGGAGGCAGCCGCGGACCGGCTGCGCGCCGTCATGGCTCCCGTCGCCGCGAACCGGACCTGAGCCGAGCCCGCGCGGCCGTGGTCATTCCGCGTGCCGCAGGGCCCGCGACTCCCCGACACTGGCGTCATGAGAGCCGCCGAGTATCCGGCCACCGAGCATCCGGCCACCGAGCGTGCGGTGCGCGCGTTCGTCGAGACCTACGGAGAGCGGCCCACCCACCTCGTCCGCGCGCCCGCCCGGGTGAACCTCATCGGCGAGCACACCGACTACAACGACGGCTTCTGTCTTCCGGTGGCCATCGACCGGGAGCTGTGCATCGCCTTGCGCCGTAACGAGGCACCCGAGCTCCGGCTGGTGTCCGAGCAGGACGCGGTGCCCGCCGTGATCCCGCTGCCGCCGCCGGGCTTCGACACGCCGGTGTCCGCCCGGGCACCCGGATGGGTCCGGTATGTCGAAGGCATCGCGGTGATGCTGGCCGCCGAGTCGGCCTCCCGTGCCGCCGCCGGATCGGGGGGCTCCCGTGCCGCCGCCGGGTCGGGCTTCCCGGCCGGAGGGGGCCCGGTGCCCTGGCGTGGCACGCTGGCCAGCGACATCCCCGTCGGCGCGGGACTGTCCTCCTCGGCCGCGCTGGAGCTGGCCGTCGCCCTGGCCGGTGCGCATCTCGCCGGGTTGACGCCATCGCCGACGGAGCTCGCGCTGCTCGCCCAGCGGGCGGAGAACCTCTGGGTGGGGGCGGCGACGGGCCTGCTCGACCAGCTCGCCTGCGCCGCGGGCGTGGCCGGCCACGCGCTGCGGATCGACTGCCGCACGCTGACGACCGAGCCGGTGCCGCTGCCGGGCGGGCTGGCCGTGGTGGTCATCGACACCGGCTCGCGCCGACAGGTGGTGACCAGCGAGTACGCCACCCGCCGGGCGGAGTGTGAGCGGGCGGCGCGGGCGCTGGGCGTCGCCGCGCTGCGGGACCTCACGCCCCGGTCGATGGACGAGGCGGTGGCCCGGCTCGGCAGGNCCGCCCGGTCGGATGGGACAACCCGGCCGGGCGGAGCGGCCGGCGGGACCGGGCCGGATCCGGTCGCGCTGGATCCGGTCGCGCTGGATCCGGCCGCGCTGCGCCGGGCCCGGTTCGTCGTCGCCGAGAACGCCCGGGTCGACGCCGTCGCCGCGGCACTGCGCGCGGGCGACGCCCCAACGGCCGGGCGGCTGTTGCTGGCGGGGCATCGCGGGATCCGGGAGGACTTCGAGGTGTCGGGTCCGGAACTCGACGCGGCGGTCCAGGCGGCTTCGGCGGCTCCGGGGNGCTTCGGCGCCCGGATGACCGGCGGTGGTTTCGCGGGCTGTGCGGTGGCCCTCGTCGACCGGTCCCGGCTGACCGCCTTCACCGACGCGTTCGAGCCGGCGTATACCGCGCTCACCGACCGGCGGGCCGTGCTGCACGTCTGCTCGGCGGTCGCCGGCACGTCCGTCCTGGACCTCGGGTAGCGACCGGGGGGCGGAAGTCGGCGGCCCATGGTGGGGGCGAGCTCCGCGGCCAGATCGGCGAGGGGCGCACGGAAGATCATGGTCAGGGCGGGATGGGAACAGCAGGCCGCACGGCCCAGGCCCGCGTCACACCTGGTCGCACTCGTGCGGCCCTTCTCATGTCCCGCGGGCCACTCGTCCCGTCCGATCCCCAAGTCCCGTCCGATCCCCAAGTCCCACCCGATCCTCAGGCCGTTGACAGCGTCCACGTCTGCCGCATCCCGGATTTTGTCGAGACGGAGTGGCTCGGCGTCGCAATGGGCAGCCGGAGCTCGATGCTCATGGCTGTCGATCATGGCTCTGACCTGGGCCGTTGCACTACCGCCGGATCGCTGCAGAATCGGCCCACGATCCACCGCCGATCATGCCTTCAACCTGCGACTTTACTTTCGGGGTCGGGTCGCTGATCATCCCTGGAGGGATCGCAACGGTTGTGTCCGACTGTTGGATATCGAGGACAGGCGGGTCGCTGATCATCCCTGGAGGGATCGCAACACCGGTACCACCGCGGCCGGTCCGGCACATCAAGATGTCGCTGATCATCCCTGGAGGGACCGTGGTGGGGGGCACGGCGGGCCGGGGATGGTGGGATCATGACGGTGAGCCTCAGGGACGGGAGAAGACTGTGATGTCCGAGGAAACCGCCGATCCGTCAGGTGAGCCCGCGGCCGAGCGTGAACCGGGGGCGCGGTCGCCAGCCGGTCGGGAACCGTCCGGGCAGCCGGCGCCCGATGCCGAGCCGGGGCCGGACGCCGACGCGGGGGCGGATGAGGCTGGGGCGACGTTTGCGGGCAGGTTCGACTTCCGTCCGGTCGACTGGGACGGCTCGTTCAGCAGGGTGTGGAGGGCGCGGCATGGCCAGGAGCTGACGAATGAGCTTGCCGCCGAACAGGAGCGGCGGGAGAACCGGAAGTGGTTCGAGCGGTATAGGCAGGAGCTGCTGGACCGGATGGATGCGGAGTCCGCCCGGGAGGCGGCACGGCGCCGGGCGGAGGACCGCGAGCGGGCGGTGGCGGAGGGCGGGCGGCCGGCGCGGGGGGCGGCGGACGAGGCGCTGCTCCGCAAGCTGGAGCTGCTTGATCGATTTCCGCCCGTCGACCCCGGTGACCCCGACGAGCCGGCCGGGCCGGCCGGGCCGGCCGACCCGCGGTGACCGGCGTGCCGGCGCCAGTCAGGGGTCGCGGTGGCGGAATCTCGGCTCCACCGGGATCGGCCGTTCGAGGGGCGGCGGCTGATCGTGGCGGGTCTCGCCGACAGTGTCGGCGAGGGTGCGGCGGGCCCGGGTGCTGTCCGGATGGAACGGGCCGTGCTCGCGCAGCGCGTCGGTGAGCGCGGCGCGGTAGAGGGGGACGGCGTCGGCGGGCCGGCCGGCCTGGCGGTAGGTGTCGGCGAGGGCGCCCCGGGNGGCGCGGGNGTCGGGGNGGCCGGGGCCGAGGAGCCGCTCGCGGACGGCGAGGACACGTTCGTTCAGGCCGACGGCCTGCGGAAGCCGGCCGGTGGTCCGGTAGACCTCGGCGAGCCCGTCGGCGGTGCGCAGGGTGCGCGCGTCGCCGACGCCGTGCGCCCGGCTCCGGTCGGCGAGCAGCCGTTCGAGCAGCGGCACGGCCGCCTCAAGCTGCCCGGTGCGCCGGTAGGTCGTCGCGAGGGCGTTCCGGGCCTCGACAGTGTAAGGGTGCGCGCGGCCGAGGACGTGCTCGTGGCGGTCGAGGGCGCGTTCGAGATGGGGGACGGCCTCGCCGGGCCGGCCCAGCCTGAGGTGGGCGGTGGCGAGGCTCTCGCGGGTCTCGGTGGTCTCGGGGTGGTCGGGGCCGAGGGCGCGTTCCCGGCCGGTCAGCGCGCGGCCGAACTCGCGTGCGGCGTCGTCGAGCCGTCCGGCGTACAGGTGGGCGCGGGCGAGTCCGTCGACCGTTTCGAGGGTGTCGGGGTGGTCGGGGCCGAGGGTGCGCTCGCGGCCGGTCAGCGCGCGGCCGAACTCGCGCGTGGCGTCGTCGAGCCGTCCGGCCTGGTGATGGGTGACGGCGAGCTGGTGGCGGGTGCCGAGGGCGGCGGGATGCTCGGGGCCGAGGACCCGTTCGCGAGCGGCGAGGGTCTGCTCGAACAGCGGCACGGCGTCGCCCACCGCGCCGATCCGGCGGTAGGCGACGGCGAGGCTGTGGCGGGT
This sequence comes from Frankia sp. CeD, assembly GCF_000732115.1. Lineage (NCBI taxonomy): Bacteria > Bacillati > Actinomycetota > Actinomycetes > Frankiales > Frankiaceae > Frankia > Frankia sp. CeD. Next base: position 26,025 of record NZ_JPGU01000009.1, on the reverse strand, counting down.
GTCGAGGGTGGCGGGGTGCTCCGGGCCGAGGATCCGCCGCTGGTCGGCGAGGGTGTCCCGCAGCAGCCGGGCCGCCTCGTCGTCGCGGCCGGCGGCGTCGTAGGCGCGGCCGAGGCTGTGCCGGCCTTCCAGGGTGTCGGGGTGCTCGGGGCCGAGGATGCGTTCCCGGGTGGCGAGGGTGCGCTGGAACATCTCGACCGCGCGGTCGGTCTGGCCGACCTTCTGGAATAGCTGGGCTAGGGTGTCCCGGCTGACCAGGGTGTCGGGGTGCTCGGGGCCGAGGATGCGTTCGCGGTCGGCGACGGTGTGTTCGGCCAGGCGGCCGGCGGCGTCGATCCGTCCGGCGCCGAGGGCGACCCGCGCGAGGGTCTCCCGGCAGGCCAGGGTGTCGACGTGCACCGGGCCGTCGAGCCGCTCGCGGGCGGCCAGGGCGCGGGCCGCGAGGGGGAGGGCCTGATCGGCTCGGCCCTGCCCGAGCAGGTAGGCCGCCGAGCGTTCCGCCAGCCAGGCGGCCTCCGGACCGTCGGCCTCCGGACCGTCGGCGTCGGTGGAGTCGGCGTCGGTGGAGTCGGTGGCGGTGGCGTCGAGCACGGCGAGCGTGTGCGGGAGCAGCTCCCGCCAGGCGGGCCAGGCTTCCGGGTTGGCCGTGACGGCGTCGGGCAGCGACGCGCGCAGCATCCGGGCCATGGTCGCGACGATCTCGTCGGCCTGGTCGGGGCCGGTGTGGGTGTGCACGGCGGCCCGCACCAGCCGGTGCATCGTCACGGTGTCCGCGTCGCGGTGGGCCAGGCCGTACCGCTCCAGGACGCCGACGGTGTCGGCGAGGGCGAGCGGGTCGCCGGCCGCCGCCCGCAGCCCGGAATCGGGGATCACGTCCGGCTCGGCGGTGAACAGCCGGATCGGGATCGGTTCGTTGTCGCCGTGCGCGACGATCCGCAGCAGGTGGCCGGCGGCCGGTGCCTCGGCGTCGAGCCGGCGGATCGGCTCGTCCCAGAGGGNGGCGGCGGNGGCCCCGGGCCGCCCGCTCACCTCCCCCTGCGCCAGGAGGACCTCCGGCCGGTCGATTAACACCTGAAGGTAGGTCTCGGCGGGGGNGCGGCCGGNGCTGATGCGGNGGGCGGCCTGGTCGAGGGCGAGCGGGNGGTCCCCGAGCCGCTCGGCGATCCGGTCGGCGACCGTCCGTTCGACGGCGGGCAGCCGGCCGGCGAGCAGGGTGACGGACTCGGCCCGGTCCATCGGTCCGACCGGCACGACCGGGCCGAGATGGTCCCAGCCGGGGTTGCGGGAGGTCAGTAGCAGCCGGCCGGGTTCGGTGGGCCGCAGCCAGTCCGGCAGCGTGTCGGCGTCGGCGGCGTCGTCGAGGACGATCAGCCAGCGGCCGTCGGCCCGGCCGAGGTTCGCGATCACGGCGGCCGGTTCCGCGTGGCCGGGCAGGCCCACCGCCGGGGCGAGCTCGCGCACCCGCTCGCCGATCAGCTCGGGGCGTTCCGCCGGCACCCACCACACGGCGTCGAGATCCGCCCGGTGCTGGCGGACGTACTCGGTGACCAGGCTGGTCTTCCCGATCCCCGCGATTCCCGTCACGGTGACCAGCGGCGAGCGGGACAGCGCCTCGTCGAGCCGGGCGAGCGCGGCCGTCCGGCCGACGAACCGGGCCGGCTGATCCGGCACGTTCCACACCGCCGGCAGCTCCGGCGGGAAGATCCCCCGCCGGCCCGGGAAGCCCGGCGGCTGTTCCGGTTGTGGCCGGTCGCCGCGCAGGGCCGCGAGCAGGCTGGCCCGGACGGCGATCTCGCTGCGGTCGAACAGGTCGACCGGGACGAGTTGGCCTAGCAGACCGGGCAGCGGCCGGTCCGCCACCCTGGTCACCAGCAGCCGGCGTTCGCCTCCGGTCGGGTCGGCCGACCACGCCGCCGCCCATTCGGCGACCGCGGGCGAGGAGCGCAGGTAGCCGTCGGAGACCACCGCGATCGTGTGCCGGGCCTGGCTCACCGCCCGGTCCAGCCACCCCACCCGATGCGTCCCCGCCGGCGCCCAGGACTCAAGCAGGACCTGGTAGCCGGCATCCTCCAACGTCCCGGCGATCCATTCGGCCCAGGCCCGCCCGTCGTCCGCGTACGACACGAAACAGTCGGGAGCGCCGTGCCCATCGCCCCCGCCGGTCACCGTCCCAGCATGGCATAGTCACCGAAACGGATTAACCGAGGATGGCGTCGATCGCCCGGTAGACGCGTTCCTCGGAAACCGGGTACGGGGTGCGCAGGCTCTGCGCGAACAGGCTCACCCGCAGCTCCTCGATCATCCAGCGGAGGCGCCGGATCTCGGGCGCCGGCTCCCGGCCGGCGGGGACGGTGGCGAGCAGCTCCCGATAGGCGTCCTGGACGCGCCCGACGGTCGCGGTGTTGAGCCTGTCCCGCCCGGGATCGCGGGGCAGCCGCTCCAGTCGCCGTTCCAGCGCGGTCAGGTAGCGGACGAGGTCCGCCAGCCGGTCGGCCCCGGTGTCGGTGACGAATCCCCGGTAGATCAACGAGATGAGCTGGTCACGCGCGTCGGCCACCGACGCCGCCACCGCCGGGGCACGCAGCTCGCGCAGCGCCAGATCGACCGCGTGGGCGAGGCCGAGCACCTGCTGAACCTCGCGGACCACCTCGAAGGCGGCCTCGGGCAGTCCCGCGCGTACCGCGGCGAGCAGCGCGGTGAAGCCCGCTTCGTCCCAGGCGGGCCCGCCGGCCGCGGCGATCAACCGGTCGGCGGCGGCCCGCACACAGTCGTCCAGCAGGTCGGCGGCGTCGCGGTGCGGGTTGTGGCTCAGGGCCAGCTTCGCGGCGTTCGACAGCCGGGCGTTGAGGCCGCGCACCGGGGAGGGGACGCCCAGCAGCACCAGGCGCCGGGTGCCGGCCCACATCAGCTGGCGCTGTTCGGCCTCGGTGTCGGCGGCTCGCACCGCGACCGAACCGCCCTCGTCGACCAGCGCCGGGAACGCCTTCACCACGTGGCCGCCCGCCACGTTGCCGCCGCGGCGCAGCTCGACGACCTTCGGCAGGGTGCCGAGGTCCCCCCACGCCCGCAGGCCGGCCCGCTCGAGGCCGTCCGCCGCGGCAGCGACGGCCTCCCGGGTCCTCGGGCGCAGCCGCTCCTTGATGGCGTCGAGGTCCTTGCCCTCGGCCAGTACCCGCCCGCCGGCGTCCTCCACCCGGAAGGTGAACCGCAGGTGATCCGGCACACCCGCCAGCGACCAGGAATCGCGCGGGATCTCCGGCCCGCCCATCCGGCGCAGCTCGTGTTCCACCGCGGTGAGCAGGGGCGCCTGGCGTGGCGTGATGTTCGCCAGGACCGCCTTGGCGTAGTTCGGCGCCGGGACGAAGCTGCGCCGCACCGCCTTCGGCAGCGCCCGGATGAGGGCGGTGACGAGCTCCTCGCGCAGCCCCGGCACCTGCCATTCAAAGCCCTCGGCGCCGACCTGGTTCAGCACGGCCAGCGGGATGTGCACGGTGACCCCGTCGGCCGCCGAGCCCGGTTCGAACTGGTAGCTCAGCGGCAGCGCGAGGTCGCCCGCCTGCCAGACGTCGGGGTAGTCGGCCTCGGTGATTCCCGTGGCGTCCGCGGTGACGAGCATCGAGCGCGGGAAGTCGAGCAGGTCCGGGGTCGTCCGGCGCGCCTTGCGCCACCAGGCGTCGAAGTGCCGGGCGGACACGATGTCCGCGGGGACGCGCTCGTCGTAGAAATGGAACAGCGTCTCGTCGTCGACGACGATGTCGCGCCGCCGGGCCCGGTGCTCCAGCTCCTCGACGTCGGCGAGCAGCTCCCGGTTGGCGTGGAAGAAAGTGTGGCGGGTCTGCCAGTCACCCTCGACCAGTGCGTGCCGGAGAAACAGCTCCCGGCACAGGACCGGGTCGATCCGGCTGTACTGGACCGGCCGGGAGGCGACGATCGTCACCCCGTACAGAGTCACCTTCTCGTCGGCGAGCACCGCGCCCTGCCGGCGCGACCAGCGCGGTTCGCTGTACGTGCGATGCACCAGGTGGGCGGCGAGCGGCTCGATCCAGTCCGGGTCGATCCGCGCGGCGGTGCGGCCCCACAGCCGGGAGGTCTCCACCAGCTCGGCGGCCATCACCCAGGCGGGTGGTCCGGACGGCCGCTTCGGCGCGTCCTCGCCCGCCGGGTCCCCCGGGTTCGCCGACGTGGCTGTCGGCCCGGTGCGCTCGGCACGGTTCGACCGCCGGGCCAGGACGGAGCCCGGCCAGAGCGCGAAGCGGCCGCCGCGGGCGCCGGCGTACTCCCGGCGCTCCGGGTCGTAACGACCGATGTGCGACAGCAGCCCGGTCAGCAGGGCCCGGTGCACGGTTCGTGGATCGGCCGCGCCGGAGCTGTCGTCCCGGGGGGTGAGCCCCAGGCCGCGGACCACCGCGGCGAGCTGGCCGTGCACGTCCTGCCATTCCCGGATGCGCAGGTAGTTGAGGAACTCCGTGCGGCACATCCGCCGGAACTGGTTGGCCGACAGCTCGCCGCGGGCGTCGCGCAGGTAGTTCCACAGGTTCAGGTACGCCAGGAAGTCCGAGGTCGGGTCCGCGAACCGGGCGTGGCGGGCGTCGGCCGCCTGCTGGTGCTCGACCGGGCGCTCCCGGGGATCCTGGATCGCGAGCGCGGCGGCGATGACGAGCACCTCGCGCAGGCAGCCCTGCTCGTCGGCGGCGAGCACCATGCGGGCCAGCCGGGGATCCACCGGGATCTGCGCCAGCCGCCGGCCGAGGGGAGTGATCCGGTGACGGGGATCGGACGCGGTGGCGTCGAACGCCCCCAACTCGGCGAGGAGCAGTTCGCCGTCGCTGATCTGGCGGGGGTCGGGCGGATCGAGGAACCCGAACGTGGCCATCTCGCCGAGGCCAAGGTCGGCCATCCGCAGGATGACCGAGGCCAGGTTCGTCCGCAGGATCTCCGGATCGGTGAACTCCGGCCGGCCGGCGAAGTCCTCCTCGCTGTAGAGGCGGATGCAGATGCCGTCGGCGGTCCGCCCGCAGCGCCCCTTGCGCTGGNTGGCGGAGGCCTGCGAGATCGGTTCGATGGGCAGCCGCTGCACCTTGGTGCGGTGGCTGTAGCGGGAGATCCGGGCGGTGCCCGGGTCGATCACATAATGGATCCCCGGCACGGTCAGCGAGGTCTCGGCGACGTTGGTGGCCAGGACCACCCGCCGTCCGGTGTGCGGCTGGAACACCCGGTGCTGCTCGCCGGCGGACAGGCGGGCGTAGAGCGGCACGATCTCGGTGTTCGGCCGCTGCTCGCGGGTGAGTGCCTCGGCGGTGTCGCGGATCTCCCGTTCGCCGCTGAGGAACACCAGGATGTCGCCCGGGCCCTCCGCGCACAGCTCGTCGACCGCCTCGCTGATGGCCTGGGTCTGGTCGCGCTCGGCCTCGCCGTTCTCCCTGCCGGTCCTCCGCGCGTCGGCCGGGCCGCTGGCTGGTCCGCCGGCTGGGCCGCCGGCTGGGCCGCTGGCCGCCGGGACGAGCGGGCGGTAGCGGACCTCGACCGGATAGGTGCGCCCGGACACCTCGATGACCGGGGCACCCGCGAAGTGGGCGGAGAACCGGGCCGTCTCGATCGTCGCGGAGGTGATGACAATCTTGAGATCCGGCCGGCGGGGGAGCAGCGACCGCAGGTAGCCGAGGATAAAGTCGATGTTGAGGCTGCGCTCGTGCGCCTCGTCGATGATGAGCGTGTCGTAGCGGCGCAGCTGGCGATCGGAGGAGATCTCGGCCAGCAGGATGCCGTCCGTCATGAGCTTGACCAGCGTGTTCTCGTGCACCTGGTCGGTGAACCGGGTCTGGTAGCCGACGACGCCGCCCATCTGGGGAGCCGGGGTGCGCAGTTCCTCCGCGATGCGGTCGGCGACGGTACGCGCGGCGATTCGGCGCGGCTGGGTGTGCCCGATCATCGCCCGGACCCCGCGGCCGAGCTCCAGGCAGATCTTCGGTAGCTGGGTGGTCTTGCCGGACCCGGTCTCCCCGGCGACGACGACCACCTGATGATCCCGGATCGCGGCGAGAATCTCGTCCTTGCGCTGGGTGACCGGAAGGATGTCGGGGTAGTCGAGCGTCGGAACGCTGGCCCGGCGCCGCTCCAGCCGTAGCGATGCCCGGTCCACCTCGGCGGCGATGGCCTGTAGGGCCCGCTGGCGCGCGGCGGGCTCGCGGGTGCGCCGGCTCTCGGCGAGCCGTCGGCCCAGCCGATGGGCGTCGCGAGGAGACAACCCGGTCAGCCGCGCGGACAGCTCCGCCGGTGGCACTGGGCCTGCCGGTGGCACTGGGCCTGCCGGTGGTGACGGCTGCTGCGGCGGCGTGGGCGGCGGCGTGGCGGGAGGNTTCAAGAGCTGCCTTTCCACACGTCGTTAAGCCTAGGGCACAGCTGTCCCGGCGGCGTTGCGTTCCTCCGGCCCGTCGGGCGGCGGCGACGACTCTTCGGCCGGCGAATTTTGGGGACCTGAGCACGGTCTGCGGTCCCTGGACCGTGTCTTGCTCCCCTGAACTGGAGGTCGGGCCATCCCGTTACCTCTTCGACGGATGAGAGGTTCGACGGATGAGAGGCGAGGCGGTCCTTTGCCGACCAAGGCGAGGTGCGGCCGGTAGCCTGCCAACAGCCCACCCGGTCGGCGGGGGGCCGCCGCTCGACGCCGTCGCGGCCTTTATGCCGTCGCAACCTCTGTGCCGTCGCAACCTTGTCGTCGACAGGAACCTCGATGTTGAGGGGGCTGAGCCCTCATGATGATGAGGTGCGAAGTCGGCCCCCACCCTGGTCCGGGCGACCTCCTCGGGCCGGGCAGGGCGTGACCGCCGACGGGCGGGAGGCGGCCTCGTCCGGGGTGCGCGAGGCGGTCCCGTCCGTGGCGCCGGCCACCGTGCCCACGGTCGCCTCCGCCTCCGCCTCCGCGGGCACGGTGACCGCCTTCGGGGAGGGCGCGCTCGAGCTGGGCCGAGCCTCCGTCGAGCTGGGCCGGGCTTACCAGGCGCTGGAACAGGTCATGGGGCGCGTCCTCGTCACCCTGCGGGCGGTCGCGGTTCTGCTGACGGTGTGCTACGTCGCGGTCTGGCGCTGGTACGACCACAGGCCGGCGGCGATGGCCGTCGCGGGGCTGACGGCCATCGGCGGTCTCGTCTTCTGCGTCGTCGGCCTGCGACGCGGGATCCGTCGATCGATGACCACCGTCACGGTCGCGATGTCGGCGGTCCTCGCCCTGACGGCCTCGTCCTGGTTGCCGCCCGCTTCGGTGGGGGACAGCGGGAACTTCGTCTTCCTGACCGCCATCAACGCCGGGATCGTGACGGTCTGGACATTTCCGACGGCCGTCGCGTCGGTCCTGCTCCTGACGCTGTGCGGCGCCACTCTCGTAGGCGGCTGGGGCCACAATCCCCAGGTCTTCTCTCAGACCGCCATGCTGCTGATCATTCCCGGTCTACTCGGGCTGGCGATCGGTCGACTGCGCCGGATCGCCCGCACGGCCGACCAGCGCTGGGCGAACGTCGCGGCCCGGCACCGCAGCGAGGCGGTCGTCCTCGCCGTCGCCCGCGACCGCCGGGAACGGGAGCGAGTCATCCACGACACGGTGCTGAACACCCTGACCGGCATCGCCTGGGGCGGGGGACGGGACGTGGAACTCACCCGGCGTCGATGTGCGCAGAGCCTCACCGCCGTGCGCGGCCTGCTCGACCGGGACGACGAGGTCGGTCCGCCGATCGGCGAGCGGCTGGCCGAGGTCGTCCGCGACGCCACTCGACGGGGGCTGCAGGTCAGCCTCGACGACCAGCGTCTCCCAGCCATCGCGGGGGAACCTCCCGGTGAGCCCCCGGCGGTGGTCGTGGAGGCCTTCGTCGGAGCGGTCGGCGAGGCGCTGGTCAACGTGGAACGGCACGCCGGCACCCGGCGTGCCTCGCTGCTCCTCGGCGGTGGCCCGGGCCTGCTCATCGTGACGGTGTCCGACGCCGGGTGCGGCTTCGACCCGCGGCGGGNCGACTCCNCCCNGCTCGGGCTGCGCGAGTCCATCGTCGGACGGCTGGTGGATGTTGCCGGGACCGCCCGCATCGACGCGCGCCCGGGGCAGGGCACCGTTGTGGAACTGCAGTGGCGCGCCCCGGACGCGACGACGGGGCACGTGACGCGACCACATCCAAGCGATGATCGCGATGATCGTGGCGATCGGGATGATCACGGAGCCGGAAGGGCCGGCGGGCGGGTCGCCGATCGTCGGGACGTCGCCGCGATCGCCGCCGAGCTACGCGACGCCTATGCCGCCGGGCTGCGCCGGGCGCTCGGGCAGATCGCCGGGCTGTGGCTGATCATCATGCTCGTGCCGTTGGTCGGCACGGGTGGGTGGGTGCGGACGATGGCCGGAGCGGGAGCGCTGTGGCTGCTGGTGGCCGTGCTCACCGTCGTCTTCGTCCGGCGCGGACGGAGTCGGCCGATCAGCGGTCCCGAGGCGGCCGTGCTGCTGTTCCTGGCCGTNGCCGTCGCCGTCGCCGGCATAGCGAACACCGTCGGCGCGGACATCGTCCGGATTGCGGACTGGCCGTTGCTCGTGCTTCCCCTGCTCCTAGCGTTCATCACCGCCTCCCGGCCACTCTGGGAATGGGTGGGTGCGCTGCTGGTCGCGATTGCCATGATGATCGTTGCGGTGTTCCTGCGCGGTAGCACCGAATCGCTGGTGCTGGCGCGGCTGGGGGTACTGATCTACGGTGCGTGCGGGGTGCAGATCGTGACCGCGATGCTGGGTCCCCTGCTGCGCGGCACCGCGGAGACGACCGCCCGCGCCTTGGCCGCCGAGGCTGAGGTCGCCGCCCAGGTGGATGCGTCCACCATGATCAGGTGGGAGCGGGCGCAGTGGTTGCGCACCGTGGGGTGGGAGGTGCTGCCGTTACTCGACGGGGTCGCGGGCGGTTGGTTGGACCCGCGGGAAGCCGCCGTTCGGAGCAGGTGCGCGATGCGGGCGGCCGCTGTCCGTCGCATGATCACCGGGGGTGGTCCGTCGTCGGCGCTGGCGGACCTCGACGTGGTCGTCGCCGACGCCGAGGCCGCGGGAATGACCGTCCAGATCCAGCTGTCCGGCGATCTGCGGCTCGCGCCAGCTCCTGTGCGGGCCATGGTGGCCGATCAGGTGCGGGAGGTGCTCGCCGCCGTCCCCGGCGGCCGGGCGATTGTGACGGTCCTGTGGACGCCGGCCGGCGGCAGTGTTTTCGTCTCGCTGCCCTGGCCGCAGGGCCTGCCGCCCCCGCAGCTCGGCCGCGGGGGAGAGGACGCGGGCGGGATCGAGGTCGCGGTGGAGCTGGACGATCGGTGTCTCAGCCTGGAGCTGACCTGGCCGGCGGCGAGCGCGGTCACGGACCCGACCGGGCGGGTCGAGTCGATCGGTGGGCTGGCGGAGTAGTAGGCCGGCGGAACGGCGGGATGGCGGAGCAGTAGGACGGCAGGCCAGCAGAACGGCGGGCCGGTGGGCTGGCCGAGTAGTTAGGCCGGCGGGCCGGCGGGGCAGCCGGTCGGCGGGCTGGGAGCGAACCGCGTTCAGAGCTCGGTGATGATGCGCCGTAGCAGCTCGGCAGTGTCACCCGGGGTCGTGCTGTCGACACTGAGCCGGTTATACACCTCCATGTACCGGTCGACGTCCTCGCGCTTGTCGAGGTAGGCGGAACCGGTGAGCTGCTCCAGGTAGACCACGTCCGGCAGGTCCATTTCGGGGAAGCGGAGGATCGTAAAGGCCCCACCCTCCGCCGCGTGGCCGCCAAAGGCGAACGGCATCACCTGCAGGGTGAGGTTCGGCAGCTCGGACACGGCGATGAGGTGCTCGAGCTGGGCCCGCATCACCTTCGGTCCGCCGATCGGCCGACGCAGCGCCGCCTCGTCGATGACTATCCAGAGCCGTGGCGGGTCCTTACGGCNCAGCAGCNTCTGCCGGTTGAGCCGCACGCTGACCCGGCGCTCGATGACGTCGACTGGTAGGCCACCACTACCTTGCGTGATGATCGCTCGGGCGTAGTCCTCGGTCTGCAACAGGCCCGGAATGAACTGGAGTTCGTAGGTCCGGATGAGCTGGGCCGCCTCCTCCAAGCCGATGTACGGCTGGAACCAGGACGGGAGAACGTCGTTGAAGTTCTGCCACCAGCCAGCGGCGTTCGCCTCCCGGACAAGGGCCAGCAATGGGGCGCGCTCTGCATCGTCCGTGACCTGATAGAAGGTCAGCNGGTCGGCGACGTCGCGTTCTTTGAAGCTGACGCGGCCAAGCTCCATCCGGCTGATCTTCGACTCTGATGCGCGGATGTGGTAGCCGGCGGTCTCCCGGCTGATGCCCTTCTCCTCGCGAAGTCGACGGAGCTGAGAGCCGAGCAGGATCCGACGTACGGTCGGTCCACTTCCCGGCTGAGCTGTCGTCACGGTCGGCCCCCTCGCCATGGTCAACGCAAGAGTAAGATACTCGATCTTCTGGTTCCGGATGGGTGGCTGGTTCTCTCGTCTGGGTGACACGCGCGTGTTTAGCGTGGTGAGGATTATTTGTATACACGCTTACGGGGAGCGCCGACGACGGGTCTCCGTTTAACGGGGGGTAGGGGTGCCCCCGGCTGTCGGGTGCAGGCGCAATGGTGTGGACGATGACATGTCCGGACATTCCACTCTCACGGTGCCAGATTCCAGGGGCGTGAGGACTTCGGGCCCCCGGACGGCGATCGTGTGCTTCCTAGTGTTACTCTCCACGGCTGCACCCCTCTTCGCTCCTCCCCCCACTCTCCCCATCGGGTTCCCCTCCGCCGTCCGGTCCCTCCGCCGTCCGGTCCCTCCGCCGTCCGGTCCCTCCGCCGTCCGGTCCCTCCGCCGTCCGGTCCCTCCGCGGATCTCTCCGGGTTCACGCCGGCGCTCTTCGCCGCCGCGCTGGTTCTGGTGCACGATCTCCGTCGAGTGCTGTCGAGGTGTCCCCCGTTGTTTTACAGCTATGTCGCGGGCCCCGGGACCACGAGTGGACCGGAAGGGCCACGGTTTTCGCTACGCCGAGGCTATGACCTTGTGCACAGTCAGGTCGCGCGCGGCCGGCCTCCCGTCGTCCGGGGAGCCGGAGTGCCCCGTCGTGAGCGCGCGTCTCGCCCCAGACCGGGGATCTTTTTCTCCCGGCTCGGTCCGCGGCCGCCTTGTACGGGTGCCTGGCGCATGGGTCGGATTCGTCACTCTTCGGATTTTTCGGACGTTTCGCCTAGTGGGGTCGAGGCCCGTCCATGGTCCTTCTGCGGAGCCTCACGGGCGGACTGGGCGCAGATTCGTGGTGCCTGCATGGTTCTTGTGATGGGATTTTTAGTGCTTTTGGTAGTTATATCAACATTCTCGGCGCCTTCGTCGGAAGCTGTCGATGCTCCCTTGATCTTCTCTTGATCTTTCTTTGGGCTTCCCTGGGGCCGCCCCGGGACTGGTTCGGCGTGGAGGCCGCGGCGGCGCGAGGCGTCGGGCCGGGCATCTGTCACCCGCTTGATGCACGTGCACCCGACCGTGCTGTATCGTGAGCCAAAGTTCGTGCAGCCGCACACGCTGGCATGATGGGACGGTCTTCCGGGGGGGTGTTCCATCGTGGGTTTGGCTGGCGGTCGGCCGGCGGTCGGTGGTTGGCCCGTCGGTGGTATGGCGAGCGGACGGCGTGGGTCGGGGCCGTGGCGGCATGGCTTCCCGGGGCTTCAGGAGATCGACATGACCAAGATCTACAGCGGTATGTCCGCCGCGGCACTGCAGCGCGTGACATGGCAGAAGAGTCGTCGGAGCAACTCGCAGGGAAACTGCGTCGAAATGGCGAAGCTTCCGGGTGACGAAGTTGCCGTCCGTAACTCTCGGCATCCAAACGGACCCGCTCTGGTGTATACCCGAGCTGAAATCGAGGCTCTGATACTCGGGGCCAAAGACGGCGACTTCGACAACCTGCTCCAGTAGTCGCGCCCGTCATGGCCTTCCCGGTTCCGGCAGCCTCGACGAGGCGGGNACGTTCCATCGCCGTGTGGGCTCCCTATGCAGGGAGCCCACACC
>NZ_JPGU01000009.1:0-13987 GCF_000732115.1 Frankia sp. CeD | reverse complement strand
GNNNNCGGNGTGGGCACCGCGGCCGATTGTGGCCTGGGGGGCGGTGCCCGGCCGGACCGGGCGGGCGCGTGGCGAGACGGAGACAGTATGCCCACGTCGATCCCTGAACGGATCTTCAGCTCGGAGGATCTGCCGCTCCTCTCACTTCCCGGTGCCGACGGGCTCATCACCTGCCAGTGGATTCACGAGTCCATGAGGGTGCGGACCCCGTCAGGACGCGGCTGTGACGCCATCCGCGGCTGTGACGCCATCGAGGAGCGGCGGCGCGCGCAGGTCGGTTTCGTCCTGGTCGAGCCGGCCTGGCTGGTTCGCGCGGCGGCCGAGCGGCTCCGCGCGCCGGGAGTCGACGCCATCGTCCTGCACGCTCAGGCCAGCCCGCCAGGTCGCAGCGCGCTGGCCTTGGCGTTCGCCTCTCATCTGCGCAATGCCCTGAGACGGCCGGGAGCAGGCGGTACGCCCGCCCCCGGCGGCCCCCCCGGGTCCGGCAGCGAGCCGGAGGTCGGTGACAACGTCGTCACCGCCGGGGTGCGGCCGGATCTCAGCGGCTTCGCCGATCTGATCCGGGTACCCCATCTGGTGACCGTCACCGACGGCACCGGTGCCGTCGCGGACACGGTCGTGTGGGAAATCATGACCGGCGCGCGGTTCGACACCTGGCTCGATGGAGCTCCCCGGCCCGACCAACGAGCCATCGAGGCGCACCTGCCCGGTCTGTTGCGTCTGCGCGGCCTGCACCGGGTCGGCCGGCTGGATCATCCGGGCGCCGGTGCTCTGCTGGACCTGCTGGGCGGCGGCTATCTCTCCAGCAGGTTGATCCACCGCTGCCCCCGGGCCGTCCTCCCGCTCGTCGCCGCGACCTGACCCTCCGGTTCCCCGGCCGGGGGCCCGGGGATACCCGGTGTCCACCTGTATCCTGCCGTTATCCTGCCGTTCGCCGCTCGGGAGTGCCATGCGCGACGGTGGTTACGCGGCGCGCCTTCCACCACCTGACGGTCAGCCAGGGCCTATGGTCAAGCGCACCGGAACGCCGCTTTATGGGGAGAGTCGCGGATGACCGTATCGCTCGAGGACGCCCGTCGGATCATCGCCGCCGGGGAGAAATATGCGGTTCACCTCGGTCAACCGGTTAACATTGCTGTCGTTGACCACGCCGGAATTCTGGTTGCCCACGTCCGGATGGACAATGCCCGGCTCGAGACCGCGGATATCTCCGTCGACAAGGCGTGCGCGGCTCGGGCCTGGGCTCCGCCGGCCCATCTGGTCAGTCATACCGGTGGCGAGGGACACGCTGGCGGCGAGGCGCACGCCGGCGCCGAGGCGCATGCCGGCGGCGAGGCGCATGCCGGCGGCGAGGCACCTGCCACGGGTGACGGCCGCGTCGGACGGGAGCGTCCGTCGCCGGCGGAACCGGTCGTCACCGGTCTGCCCGGTGCGCTGCCGCTGTGGCGGAACGGGGTGATCGTGGGGGCCGTCGGGGTGAGCGGTGGTCCCGCCCCCCTTGACCAGGCCATCGCCCGGGCCGCCGCGGCGGCGTTCTGACCGGGCCGACCGGACTGACCGGGCCGACCGGGCCCCACCCCCACGCGGTATCGCTCCCCACGCGGCACCGCGTGGGGAGCCCGAAGCGGGATCGGATCCTGAAACCGGGAGCGATCGATCTTCGGTGAATCTCACAAAATCAACGGAATGGCATCGAAGGGTGGTTCTTCTGGTTCAGGCTTGATGGAGTGGGGAGCGTCACGGCTCTGGGAGTCGGGCCGCACCGGCCTCGGCGCCGTCGTGCGGACCGCCGGGCCGCGCTGCTCGGGCTCGTGAGCCTCCTGATCGGCTTGGGAGCGGTCGGCTGCCGGGTCTCCACCGACGGGCCGACCGCGTCCCCGGCCTGCGCGGCGCCGGGCGTCGCTCCGGACGCGATCAGATTCGGCCTGCTCTATCCGGACACCGGAAACGCGGCGTCACTGTTCCGCTCCTTCCGGGCCGGGGTGGACGCCCGGCTCGGGGTGGCCGACAAGGCGGGCGGTGTGTATGGCCGAAAAGTGGTCTATGTCTGGCGGGATGACGCCTCGAATCCCGCCGGAAACCAGGCCGCCGCCCGGGGGCTCGTGGAGAACGACCAGGTGTTCGGAATCATCGAGTCGACCTCCGTGGCCAGTGGTTCCGCCGGTTATCTCAATAGCCGGCGAATACCGGTGACCGGTACCTCGCTGGAGGCGGCCTGGACCCATAACGACAACATGTTCAGCTACTCAAATATGATCTTCGACGGGCCGTCCGTCACGACCTGGGGTGAGTTCGTCGCCGAGCGCGGCGGCCACCGGGCGATCATCGCCCAGTCCGGGTTCTCGGCGACCTCCGTGACCCTCGCCGACAAGATGGCGTTGAGCCTCGCCGCGGCCGGGGTGCGGGTGCTCGGCCGGATCGACGCGACCGGGCCGATCGACATCCCGGGCATCGGCCGGAAGGTGCGCGACAGCGGCGCGGACGTCCTGGTCGGCGCCGTCACCGGCGCCGCCTTCGGCCAGGTGGTCCTGGGCGCCCGGGCGGCCCGGGCGGATCTGCGGGTCATCCTGTCGCCCACCGGCTACGACCAGCGTCTCCTGCAATTGTTCGGCGGAGTGCTGGCCGGGGTCTACAGCTTCGTCGACTACCTGCCGTTCGAGCAGGAGACTCCCGCTCACCAGCGGTTCCTGCAGGCCATGCTGGAGTACGCGCCCCAGGTGTCCCCGCCGGCCCAGCAGGCGGCCCTGTCCGGGTGGATCTCGGCGGACATGTTCCTGCGCGGTCTGGTGGCCGCCGGGCCATGCCCCAGCCGGGAGACGTTCATCAGGGGCCTGCGGGCGGTGCGCGGCTATGACGCGGACGGGTTGCTGCCCGTCCCCGTCAACTTCGCCACCCATTTCGGGCAGATCAACCGTTGCTACACCTTCCTTCAGGTCACCGCGGACGCGAAACGTTTCGCGCTGGTCCCGCCCGTACCACGGTGCGGGACCGAGATCGGCCGGTAGCACGTGCCCCATCGTGGCGCCGCGATGTGAGCCGCGTCCGCGCCGCCCGTGCCTCCTGACCAAGAACTTCGGACTAGCCTCGGACTAGCATCGCTGGGGCGGCAGAAGACGTTCCAGCTCCAGGACCGGTTACCCGGCCGGCTCGGGATCGTTACGAGGACGACACGGGCCGCACCCCGATCTTCCGTGATCTGCACCAGGAGAAGCCAGTGAGCTCAACGCCCGTCAACGTCACCGTAACCGGCGCNGCCGGTCAGATCGGCTACGCGCTGCTGTTCCGCATCGCGTCGGGCCAGCTGCTGGGTGCGGACACGCCGGTGAAGTTGCGTCTGTTGGAGATCCCGCAGGCCGTGCGGGCGGCGGAGGGCACGGCGCTGGAGCTCGAGGACAGCGCCTTCCCGCTACTGGCGGGGGNGGNCGNGTTNGACGACGCCAAGCGGGCCTTCGAGGGCACTAATGTGGCCCTCCTCGTCGGCGCACGCCCGCGGACCAAGGGCATGGAGCGTGGCGACCTGCTGTCCGCCAACGGCGGGATCTTCAAGCCGCAGGGCGAGGCGATCAACAGTGGTGCCGCCGAGGACATCAGGGTCCTCGTCGTCGGAAACCCGGCCAACACCAATGCGCTCATCGCCCAGACGCACGCTCCGGACGTGCCCGCCGAGCGGTTCACCGCGATGACTCGGCTTGACCACAACCGCGCGATCGCGCAGCTCGCCAAGAAACTCGGCGTGCCCAGCGCCGAGATCAAGAAGATCACGATCTGGGGTAACCACTCGGCTACCCAGTACCCGGACATCTTCCACGCCGAGGTGGGCGGGCGCAGCGGCGCCGAGGCGGTCGGCGACCAGGCATGGATTGCCGACGAGTTCATCCCGCGGGTCGCCAAGCGGGGCGCCGAGATCATTGAGGTCCGCGGCGCCTCGTCCGCGGCGTCGGCCGCCTCCGCGGCCATCGACCACATCTTCACCTGGGTCAACGGCACCCCGGCGGGCGACTGGACCTCGGCGGCGATCCCGTCCGACGGCTCCTACGGGGTGCCCGAGGGGCTCATCTCCTCGTTCCCGGTCACCGCGTCCGGCGGCCGGTTCGAGATCGTGCAGGGTCTGGAGCTCGACGCCTTCTCCCGGGAGAAGATCGACGCCTCGGTGCGTGAGCTGGCCGAGGAGCGGGAGGCGGTCCGCGCGCTCGGCCTCATCTGAGCCGATTTCNCCCCGCCTGCGCAGGCCGGTGAAGCCTGCGCAGGCCGGCGGAGCGGAGGGACGTGTGGAGGGTCGGTCACGGTTGCCGGCCCGGAAACGTGATTATCCCTCCACGGCTCCGTGTCAGGCGGCGGATGCGGCGGGAGATGACACGAACGGCGGACTTTCCGGCGTCCGTTGTGGTTTCTTCTTGAGGGACGCCGGTACCAGTGCCGGTGCCCGCGGCGTCAGCCGACCGAATCGCAGGCGCGCGGGCGACGGGGGCGACGGGGGATGACGAGGTATCCGGTATCCGGTATCCGGTATCCGTGATTCCGGCTCTCGGCTGGCCTGTCGCCGATGCGCCTGCCGGTCGTCGGACGTCGGCCTGGAGCCCTCGCCGCCGTCAATGGTGGCGAGACGTCCGAGGAGAGACATTGTCCCTCACGTCCACTCGGCCCGTCCCCTCGATCCCGCCGCATTCCCTGTTGCTGTTCCTGCTTCAGCTCGCCATGCTGCTCAGTCTGGCAATTCTGCTCGGACGTGTCGCCGTGCGCCTGCGGATGCCTGCCATCGTCGGTGAGCTCTGCGTCGGCGTGCTCCTCGGCCCGTCGTTGCTCGGAACGCTGTGGCCGACCTTCTCGGACTGGTTTCTTCCGCGTGACGCCGCGCAGTTCCACCTGCTCGACGCGGTGGGACAGCTCGGTGTCCTCTTCCTGGTCGCGCTCAGCGGGTTCGAGATTGATACGCGGATCATCCGCCGGCGCAGTCTCACCGTCGCCCGGATCAGCCTCGGTGGGTTGCTCCTGCCGTTGGGTTTCGGGATCGTCACCGGCGTGCTGATGCCGTCCTCCCTGCTGGGCCCCGACGGCGACCGGACGGTCTTCGCGCTGTTCCTCGGGGTGGCGATGTGCGTGAGCGCCATCCCGGTGATGGCGAAGACGCTCATGGAGATGCGTCTGACCCATCGGGAGGTCGGGCAGCTCGCGCTGGCCGGCGGGGTCATCGATGACGCCGTTGGCTGGCTGATGCTGGCGGTCGTGTCCGCGATGGCGACCACCGGTGTCCGGGCGGGCGACACGGCGTTGTCGGTGCTTTACGTCCTCGGGGTGGGGATCTTCGCGTTGACGATCGGCCGGGTCGTCGTCCGGGCCGTGCTGGGACGGATCATTGCCACGAGTGGTGCCGGGGCCGGGGCTGGCGCCGATCCCGGCGCCAGGAGCGGGTCGGTCGTGGCCTTCGTGGCCGTGCTGGTGCTCGCGTCGGCGGCCGGGACGCAGGCGTTGGAGCTGGAGGCGGTGTTCGGCGCCTTCCTGGGCGGGGTCGTCCTCGGGTCGTCCGGCCTGGTGGATCATGCCAGTGTCGCCCCGTTGCGAATCGTGGTGATGGCGGTGCTTGCGCCCATCTTCTTCGCGACGGCGGGCCTGCGTGTCGATCTCACTGCTCTGAGTGAAACCCGGGTTCTGCTCGCGGCGGTGATCGTGCTCGCGGTCGCGGTCTTCGGCAAGTTTGCCGGTGTGTACGCGGGGGCCCGGGCCAGTCGGCTGACCCCCTGGGAGGGTCTCGCTCTGGGCGCCGGCATGAACGCGCGGGGAGTCATCGAGATCGTGGTGGCCAGCGTCGGCGTGCGGCTGGGGGTGCTCTCCACCGAGACGTACACGATCATCGTTCTGGTCGCGATCGTCACGTCGGTCATGGCTCCGCCGATCCTGCGCCGCGCCATGCGACAGGTCGAGCAGACCGCGGCCGAGGAACAGCGTCGCCTTGTGCTGGACGGTCACCATGCGAGCGGTGCCGGTGGCGTCGGTGCCGCGGAGGCGGGTGTCATCACCCGTCGCGAGACCCGGACGCTCCCCGCGGCTCGGTCCCGCGCACGATACCGAAGGTCGGTGAACCCATCCAATACAACGGGTAGGGACGGGTTAGAATTCGAGGACGAATCCGCCGGCTGACGGACCACCTACCGTCGCGTCGCCGGATTTCTGCGGGCATGCCTACGGGGGACTCGTGACGGACCGGCTGACCGAGGCGGAGATCGAGGCGCTTTCCGCCACTTTTACCAACCAGATGAAGGCGACTCATCTGTTGGAACGTGCCGGGCTGGCGCGTCGGCACCATCCGCAGTTCTACCCGGGTGAGTCGTCGTTCGAGTTCTGGTCCGAACTCGCGTCGCTGTTGGAGAACGGCCTGTTGCCGGACGGCCGGAGGCGCATCCTCACCGAGGCGCATCGGGACTATCGGGGCAACCGGATCTTCGCCGACGCCGTCCGGGAGGACGGTGTTTCCCGTGGCGAGGGCGCCCCGTGGGAGGACGGCGTCCCGCGGCATGTCAGCGTCTTCTGCCTGGATGCCAGGCACTACAGCCGTCAGGACATCGCGACGCAGGCGAGCTGGCGGGAGGGGCTGCGCCGGATCGTCGATGAGGCGGTCGGAGGCGCCGGCCTGCCTCCCCGGTCGATCCGGCTGCGCCAGGATCGCGGCGACGGCTTTCTTGCGGCCGTGGCCGCCGACNCTCCCAAGGCTGTCCTCGCGACCGAGTTCGTCCGGGAACTGCGGATCGCGCTGCGGACCTACAACCGGGGGCGTGACGAGACCGGCCGAATCCGGTTGCGGTTGGCCCTGCACCAAGGCGAGGTGGGTATCGGCGGCAGTGGTTTCGTCGGCGACGCGGCGGNGGTCGCAGCCCGGCTGGTCGACGCGGACCCCGTCCGGCAGTTGCTGGAACAGGACAGGGACGCGGAACTGGCACTCGTCCTGTCGTCCGAGTTCTACCACAGTACGGTGGCCGGGCGGCTGCGGGATCTCGACCCGGCGCAGTACCGCCGAGTCGAGGTGTCGGTGGCGGGCAAGTACGAGGGCCTCGCGTGGATCACGCTGCCGGGGCGCCCGTTTCCGGTGGTGCGGACCCCGTCGAACGGCTCCGATCAGGGGCCGGTCGCGGACGGGAAGTGGGACTTCCTCATCTCCGCGGATCCGTCCGATGAGGCCTGGGGCTCCTGGATTGCCCGCGTGTTGGAAGGCCGTGGTCATTCGGTGCATCTGGCGGCCCTCGACGCGCTGCCCGGTGAGCACGAGATCGGTCTGCTGCATGAAGGGATCTCGCAGTCCCGGCGTACCCTCGCCGTGCTGTCGAAGAGCTACCTGGCCTCGGAGAAGATGCAGGCGGCCTGGCAGGCGGCCTGGCAGGCGGATCCCAACGGCGTGAAGCGCACGCTGATTCCGATCCGCGTCGAGACCTGTGACCCGGCCGGGCTGTTGCGCGGCATCAGCTACATCGATCTCGTCGACAAGAAGGACGGTGCGGCGGCGGAGCTTGAACTGGTCAGGCAGATCGTCCGGTCCCTGAACGGCCGCGGTTCCCGGCCGTCGACTCCGCCACCCTTCCCCGGGCAGCGATCCTGACCGGCCGCCGGCCGGGATCCTCGCGGTCCGCCGCCTCGACGTCGTCGGAGTCACCAGCGGTGCCGGTATCGGGGTCACCAGCGGTGCCGGCGTCGATCAGCAGTCGGCCGAGCCCGCGGCCGTAACTCGTGCTTCCCTCCAGCCTGGACCAGTCGGCCAGCGCCGTCATCATGGCCCGCAGTCCCGCTGCGGACGGTTCTCCGGCAACCGCCTGCTCGGCCTGGCTCTGCACTCTCGCCAGCCAGGTCAGCGCCTCGTTGCCGGCTGTCCGGGCGCGCCGGGCCGCCTCGTCGATCCGGGCCCTGCGCAGGATCGGCCGGCCTGCCGCCGTCGGCGCCCCGGCCAGCCGGAGCAGTCCGGCGGCGCGCCCGCCCTCCGACCCGGCGCGCCCGTAGGCGGTCAGGGCCCGCTGCCACAGTTCCTCCGCGCGTTCCGGATAGGCCGTTCGCGACCGGATGACCCGGCTCCCGCCGGGCCGACGGCCGAGCGTCTGCGCCCCGCCGTCCGGGAAGCCGGCCCAGTCGCCGCGCACCAGCGCCGCATGGGCCAGTGTCGCGTGGTCGGACCCGGCGCCGGCCTCGACCGCGTCCAACGCCATGCCGGCCTCGGCCTCCTGGTTCGCCCGGAACAGCAGATCCGCCCGCAGGATCCGCGCGTACGCCGCCGCCTGTGGCACCGGAAGCTCGTCGAGATGGGTGACGAAGAGATCAGCCGTGGCCAGGGCCTGCATTACGAGTGTTCCGGCAGGGTCGGCGGTCCGTGCGGCGCGCGGCGGATCGGCGCCGTGACCGTGCACGACCACGTGATGGGGCAGGCGATAGGACATGCGATGGGGGATGTGATGGGGGATGTGATGGGGGCCGGGCTCGTGCCTCCGGCCGGTTTCGCGGTGGTCGACGCGGAGACCGGTCAGGGCCAGTTGTGCCCGCGCCACCCGAATGCCGGGGATGATCGCGGCGCCGAGCACGCAGATGACCGCGGTCGTCGGTTCGAGCAGCGCGTGCCGTTGACGGGAGATGACCTGCGTTGTCCAGGCGATCAGCGGGGCGTCCGTCATGGTTCGCGACGGCCCGGCTGGTTTGGCCAAGCCGGCCGGAGGCGGAGCGAACGTCCTCGTGGCCCAGGCTCGGACGACGCCGACGTCATCAGGGGACCAGTTGAGGTCGAGAGCCAGCGCGGCGAGGTAGAGCGCCTCGTGCGCCGCCATGTGATCGGGGTCGGTCGGGTCGTGTTCGCTCTGCCGCAACTCCCGCAGTGCTCCTTTCGCCCGGCCGGCGGCGAGCGCCGTCGCCGCGCCGATGAGATGGCGTTCCGCGGGAGGCGGGGAGGGGTAACGGAGAGGCACACCCGCGGGCTCGACGCGGTGCTGTTCGTGCAGCAGGAGCGCTACCAGGAGCCGGGCTGAGGCAAGCGGCATCGTTGCGGTGTTCCTTCACGGACAGCGGGATGGGTCCGGAGCCAGATTTCATCGGAAGAAAGTAAAAATAGCGGGGCATGCCGACAGTATCCGGCGACCCGCCGCGCGGAAATCCATTCCGGCGCTCTCGCCGCGGCCAGGTCGTGGTATCTCTGGTATCTCGCTATATTTTTATAATTCTGAAAAATGCTATTCATTGTCTCTCGGGAAATACGAAGACCGGGGTGGACGTATGGTCGGGGTGGACGCGGTCCTCAGGCCTCCGCAGGAGCATCCGGGCATGTGGGACGCCGTCGACCTGGCTCAGATCGGATCCCATGGCACCGCGTCGTAGCGGCGGGTAAGCGTCGTCATGAGCCATTCGGATCCCATGGCACCGCGTCGTAGCGGCGGGTAAGCGTCGTCATGAGCCATTCGGATCCCGCGAAGAGGTGGCCGTCGATGGCCGGACGGGCGCGATCCCGCGTGAGTTGGTGACGAAGGCGGCCTCGGCCCGCCAGATCCGCCAGTCGCACGGGGGCCCGTACGCTGGGCGGGCCGCCGTCCGCCGGTGCCTGCTCCAACAGCGTCATGGTGACTCCGCGCAGGGCGGGAGCGTCTGGCCAGACGATCATGTTGCCATCGAAGAAACCGATGTTGGTCATTGCGCCCTCCGCGACGAGCCCGCCGGGGGCGGTCAACAGGGCGTCGTCGTAGCCGTCACGGCGGACGAGCCGGCCGTGCTGGATCTGCGCGAACGTCCCGAGATGCTTGAGGTGGGCGAACGGGCGCAGGTACGGCACTGACCGCAGCCGTTGTGGGGTGGTCGGCATGGTTGCCGGTTCGCCGATCGCGACAATGACGCGCACCCCTGCGCCGTCCGGCTGCTCGGTGACGACAATCCGNACCGTGGCATCCAGCGTGGTGGCGGCTGTCGCCGTGGCCTCGGAGCCGGCGGCGGCCGTCTCGGTGGCGTACAGTGCCTGCCGGATGCGGTGGCGAACCAGCTCGCCGTCCAGAGGCTCGCCGTAGAGCTCCTGGTTCGCCTCATTCAGCCGGGCGAGATGCCACCGCAGGCCCCGGGCCCGACCGGCTCGCACCTGCAGCACTGTGAAGTGGCCGTGGGGGAGCAGGGCTAGGCGGTGTGGCTCATCGAGGGGAACGGGGTGCCCGTCGATTTCGACGCGTCGAAGTGTGGGAGTGACCACCTTGGCCACGATAGTGACCCGCCGGCGGGCGGCGGTTCCGTGGGCTGGGCCGTCCGTGGCTGGGCCGTCACGCGCGATGTTCCGGTTGCGTCGCCCACGGAACCGCCGCCGTGTCGTCTTCGCTAGCGTGCTCGTGCGTGCTGCCGACAGGCTGCCGCCCACGAACGCCAACACGAACGCAAAGGAGTGTGGCTATGTCCGATCTTGCCGTCGATTCCACGGCCGACCCGGCGAAACTCGTCAGCGGTCTGCCCGCTATGTCGGAGCGTGAGGTCTCCGACCTGCTGGGTGGGCCGGCCGGTGACGCGGTGCTGGACGAGGTCTTCCGGCAGATGCGCGACACCTTCCGCCCAGAGCAGGCACAAGAAGAGAACGCTCTGGTCCGATTCGTGCTCAACGGTGGACCGGGCGGCGCCGTGCGCACCTACGAGCTGCGGGTCGCCGACGGTGTCTGCACTCTGGCGACACCGCCCGCCACCGGGACCCCGAGTGAATCCGCGGGGGAGCAGACGCTGACCATTATCACGGATCGTGTCCGCTTCGTTCGGGTGGTCTCCGGTCAGGCCAGCGGGGCCAAGCTCTTCCTCACCAGAAAGATCAAGATTGATGGTGACCTGAAGTTCGGAGGCAGGATCCTGTCTTGGTTTGAGATCAAGAAGGAGAGCTGACCGGCGGCGGTCCCCACCGGTGCCGCCACGATGAGGTGCCGGCTGGTGCGGCCGGTGCTGGACGTTCGGGAGTACGAGTTGCCCGCCGGGGCCGACGTGGCCGCTCTGTGCCGTCGCGCCGAGGAGGTCAGCTGGGAAGGCCAGCCGAGGAGGCCATGAGCGGACGGGTCGGCGACGTCGTTCAACCGGCGCCGGCCCGCCCCTCACAGGGCGAACTCGGCGGTGTTCAGGCCGAGGGCGAGGGCGGCCTCCCGCACCACGGCCCGCTCGCTGGCGACGAACTCGCCGTCAACCAGGCCGATCACCTGCCCGATGCGCACCACGGCGGCGGCTTCCGTCACCCGCCCCCGCACCTTGGCGATGTCGGCCAGCGCGGCCTGTTTGCCGGCGGCGAAGTCTGCGGTGAGACGGCTCAGATGTTCATCGAAGAGCCGTTCCACGTCCTGTTCGGGAAACTGGGACATCACCGGATCCGTGGCGATGAAGCCGAGTAGTCCCTCGCGTTCCGCCGGATCGATGCGACCATCGGCCGCGGTGACGAGGGCACAGATCGCCACGGCGGCGTCCCGGAAAGTGAGGCTGCGCAGCTCCTCCCGACGGGCGAACAGCTGCGCGCGCAGTGAGGCCAGGGAGGGCAGCCGCCGGTTGCCGACGGCGGGATCGAGGCCGCGCCAGAGCGGCCAGCCTTCGGCGAGCCAGCGACGTACCACCTCGGCCATCGATAGCGGGCGCAGGCGTGTCGCGAGGAGCACGTTGATGTTAACCGGAACCAGCGTGTGCTCCCCCCAGCGTGACGGCGTCGGGATGTCGGACGGCCAGAAGCCGGCGAACATGATACTGAGCACGTGATCGGTTGCGGATTCAGGTGAGTGGCCGGTGATGGTTCCGTCGTGCTCGACCGCCCCGATGAACTGCCGGGAGATCGTCCGAGGGCCGGCGAGGCGGCCTACCTGCCGTTCGAGAGCGTCGTCCGTGCTCTCTCCCGCCGCCACCGGACCGCCCGGAAGGACATGCCAGGCTTCTCCCGGCGGGCGAGCGAGGAGAATGCGGTCGTCAATCCGTACGAGAAGCCGAACATCAAGCCGAATAGCAGCCTGCAAAGGCATACCGAAAGCCTCCTGAAGACGCACGGCACAAGGCGGGTTACGCGCAGGCACCATCATCCACCAGATGGCGGAGCGAGTGGACGCGGCGGTCCGGAACTACTCATCTGCGCTGCCGGCGTGACCGCTCGGTCCGGGTGCCGCGTGCCGCCGTAGACCGCCGGGCGTCGCGCAGGTCCGCGGCCAGTGGTGGGGTGGGATCGGCCAGTCTCGGAAGGATGATGGTGTCTGTGGCGGCTAGGACGTCGAGCCGTCCGGACCTTAGCGCCGAGGCGTGGGCGCGGCGCCACCGGATCCGTATCCAGACCGTCCGCGCCCGATCCTAGGCCGATCCTGAGAGGCATACCGTGACCAAGTTTCTGCTCAGCGTGCATGTCCTGGCCGCGATCCTCGCGATCGGACCGGTCACCGTGGCCGCCAGCATGTTCGCCCCGGCTGCGCGCCTGGCGCTGACCTCCCCGGGCGACGAGCGTGCTGCCGGGATCGTCCGCGTGCTGCACCGGATCTGTGGCGTCTACTCCGCGCTCGGCCTCGTCGTACCGATCTTCGGGTTCTTCACCGCGCAGAGCCTGGGGGATGAAAGCTGCTGCCGAATCAGCGTCCGATGGCGTCTGATGGCCTCTGATGGCGTCGTATGATGTTCGTGTGAACCTTAAGGAGTGGGCCGCCGCGAACGGCGTCGGGTACACCACGGCGCGGCGCTGGTACCGCGACGGCCTGCTCCCGGTCCCTGCCCGCAAGGTCGGTGGGCTGGTACTCGTCGACGAACCCACCGTGCCGGCCGGGCGCCCCGTCGCGGTGGTGTACGCCCGGGTGTCGTCCGCTGACCAGAAGCCGGACCTTGACCGGCAGGTCGCCAGGATCGTCACCTGGGCGGCCAGCCAGAACCTGGCTGTCGGCAGGGTCGTGACCGAGGTCGGGTCGGCGCTCAACGGTCATCGGCGGAAGTTCCTCGGCCTGCTGCGCGACCCGGCCGTGACGACGATCGTCGTCGAGCACCGGGACCGGTTTGCCCGGTTCGGCGCCGAGTATGTCGAGGCGGCGCTGTCGGCGCAGGGCCGGCATCTGCTGGTGGTCGACCCGGGCGAGGTCGACGACGACCTGGTGGGCGACGTCACCGAGATCCTGACGTCGCTGTGCGCCCGGCTGTACGGTCGTCGGGCCGCGGCGAACCGGGCCGCCCGCGCCGTCGCCGCCGCCACCGAGGCTGGCGAGTGACGACGCTCCAGGCGTACCGCTTCGCCCTCGACCCGAACCAGGCCCAGCTCGCCGGTATCCGCCGCCACGCCGGGGCGTCGAGGTTCGCCTACAACTGGGGCCTGGCCCGGGTGAAGGCCGCGCACGCCCAGCGTGACGCCGAGCAGTCCTACGGGCTGACGGGCGACCTGCTCACCCCCGTCCCGTGGACGCTCCCCGCGCTGCGCCTCGCGTGGAACGCGGTCAAGCGGGACATCGCCCCATGGTGGGACGAGTGCTCGAAGGAGGCGTTCCGCGCCGGGCTCGACCAGCTTGCCCGCGGGTTGAAGAACGTCACCGACTCCCGGCAAGGGAAGCGGAAGGGCCGGCGGGTCGGCTTTCCCNGGTTCAAGAAGCGCGGGAGGGCCCGTGACTCGTTCCGGTACACCACCGGCGCCTACGGCCCGGCTGACGAGACCTACGTGAAGCTGCCCCGGATCGGGCGGGTGAAGGTCCACGAGCCGATGGGCGCCCTGACCGGCCGGCTGGCCGACGGACGGGCGCGGCTGCTCGGCGTGACCGTGTCCCGGACCGCAGGCCGCTGGTTCGTGTCGTTCACCGTCGAGGTCGACCGCGACGTTCCCGAGCGGCCGTCGCGACGGCAACGCGCGGGCGGCCCNGTNGGCGTCGACCTCGGCGTGAAGCACCTCGCCGTTCTGTCGACCGGGCAGACCGTTCCCAACCCGAAGCACTACCAGCGGGCCGAACGGCGACTGCGCCGGGCGTCGCGGGCCCACGCCCGGTCGAAGCCGGGCAGCGCTGGGCGGCGGCAGCGCGCCGCCCAGCTCGCG
>NZ_JPGU01000008.1:133645-151453 GCF_000732115.1 Frankia sp. CeD | reverse complement strand
AGCGGGCGGGTGGCTGGGAAGCGGGAACCCGGCACGGCCACGGCCGGTCAGACCGGGGGTGCCTCGCCGAGAGGCGAGGCGGCATGAGCGGACGCTATCAAGCGCTTTCATGCAACGGTTCTTGGGCAGAGCTGGTTGATCGTCGCGATCGTGCTGACGACCGTAGCCGCCGCCGTGCTCCTCATCGTGGTGCTGCCCGGACAGCGTGACGTCCTCGACGAGATCGTCGCCGGATCCCCGGCCGTCCCCGACCGTGCGCAGGATGGTGGCGCGGTGGCCATGGATGGTGGCGCGGTGGCCATGGATGGTGGCGCGGTGGCCATGGACGCGGCCGCGGCGCGCGCCCGCACGAGCGGTCTCGCGATGGCGGCCGGTGTGTTCAGCCTGCTCTGGGTCATCGTCACCGTTCTGATGATCATCCGCCCCGGCTCGACCACGAGCGTCTGACGTCCTCCCGGACATCCGGTTTTCCGTCGGGAACCGGCCCGGTGGTGGGATGATCGCCCTCTGGGCGGTGTGTGCGGCAGGCAAGCCTGGAGGATGTCACGTGGGAGAGGCGCTGGACACGGTGAAGCGCGCGCTGGACGCCTTCGACCTCGGTGACGAGGCCTCGGTGCTGTCGCTACTTGACGAGGATCTGGTCGTCGAGGCACCGGGCGGGGTGCGGATCAAGGGGCGCGCGGCGGGCGCCGAGTACAGCGCCGCCTTCCTGGCGGCCTTCGGTGAGATCGACGTCGATACCCACGTGCTGGCCGAGCAGGGCGAGATCGTGGTCGAGGAGTACACGCTGACCGCGACGCACGTCGGCGTCTACCGCGACCCGGACGGTACGGAGCTCGCGCCCACCGGGCGTCGGATCAACCTGCGTGTCGTCGAGGTCTACCGGGTCGAGCGCGGCCTGATCACCGAGAACCGGCTGTACTTCGACCAGACGCGGCTCGCTCGCCAGCTCGGTCGACCCGCCTGAGCCGCCCCGGGCCTGGCGGCCCCGCCCCGGGCTGGCCGGGCGTGAGAGCCGACGGGTCCAGATTCGAGAGCTGATCGGCATGGACCTACTGCCTGCGGAACCCGGCTGACCGGTCATGCCCGGGGAGAAGGGGGTGCCGGTCAGCCGACGGGACTGACGGACTCGATGTTGGCGATGGCGAACTCGCGCTCGGCGTTGCGCAGGTGGCACCAGGAGTCCAGCCACCGGCCGAAGAGCTGGTTCGGCTGGATGCGGCGGACCGTCCGGGTGCCCTGCTTGTCCCGGTAGGCGATGACCACATCGCTGCGGCGTTCCACCGCGTCCGCCAGCACGGCGAGCTCGGCGTCGTTTAGCCGTCCGTTCATCTCGCCGAGCCGCTGGGCCAGGTCGGTCAGCAGGGTGACACCGTCGTCATTGCCGGTGCGCAGGCGCTGGGCGAGTTCGTCGGCCGTCAGCCGCCGTCGGGTCGCCGGCGGACCGGCGGGGGNCCCTCCNTGCGGTCGGGACGCCCGGGACTCCCGGGACGGCTGTGCCGGGGCCCCCCGCGGCGCCTTCCGCCCCGGTCCGCTCGTCACGATGACGGTGCCCGTCGCGTCCTCGGCGACGGGGTAGAAGCCCGTCCGGCGCAGCTCGGCGAGGACCGTGTCCAGTTCCACCGGGCTGGCCAGCACGGTGGGGGCGAGCCGGGCGAGGTGCAGCTTCGCCAGTGTCCGGGTGTGGAGGATCTCGGCGGTCGTGGGCTCGTCGGCGAGGACGGCGCTGCGCATCCCGCGGACCCGCACGTGTCCGTGCCGGCGGGCGACGTCGGCGATGAGGNATTCGAGCGGCTGCGGGAGACCGTGGTCGGCGATGGCGCGTAGCTGTTCGAGCAGCTCGGTGGCGGACCATCCGGCGTCCATCGCGGCGCGGACGCTGGCGGAGGTGAACCGCCAGGTCCCGGCCGCGCCCCGGGACTCCGGCACCGCCGCGGCCCGCAGGAGCTGGGATATCGCCGCGCTGGGCTGGCCGGACACGACCGCGGTGAGATCGGACTGCAGGATCAGGCTGGACGGCGTCGCGGGCAGCAGCTCGGCGCAGCGGTCCGCCAGATCCCGCACCGTCCTCGCGACCTGCGCGGCGAGCTCGTCCGCGGTCGAGACGATCATAAGCCCGACGGTGGCAGCCGCCGCGTCGGTGGTGCTCGGCGCGGCCTCGATCAGGGCCTGGCCGGGCTCGGACAGGACGTCGAGGGCGAACACCCCGAGCAGCTCGGCCTCGCNGATCGACGCCGCCACCTTGATCTTGCAGGTGGCGGCGTCGTAGCCGTGCAGGGGGAAGAACCAGTCGAGGTTCTCAGCCGTGAGCCGCACCGACCGCCCGCCGGCCGCCGCGCGGATCAGCACCCGGCGAATCTGGCCCGCCCCCGACCCGATGGGCAGGGGCGGCGGGACGTCCTTCTCGTCGGCACCCTCGCGGCTCGTCGGCGCGTGCTCCAGAGCGTGCCACGCCGCCGCCAGCGTCGCCCACTGATGGCTTGGCGACTCCTCCCGCCACTCCTGGAACCGCGGGCTCGGTGCGTAGCCGCCTTCGGTGAAGGCCAGCAGGCCGGCGGCCGCGACCAGGTCGATCCACAGCGGCAGCTCGGCCAACGGTGTCGACAGCCGCTTCGCCAGCCGGGCCCGTTCCCGCCCACCGACGCCTCCTCGCTTGAGCGCCACGACGGGGGCGGCGGCGGCCTCGTCGAGCAGGGCGGTCACGGCGCGGATAGCGCCCTGGGCGGCCGCCTGGGAGCTCGACCGGACGGCGGCCTCGTTCACCTCCGGCCGGGGAATGTCCGGCGGCCCGGTGAGCCCCAGGTCCTGCCTGGCCAGCCAGGCGGCGACCGCGACCTCACGGGGGAGCTCCGGCCGGTTGCCGACGCCCAGCACCAGCCCCGCGGTGATCAGCTGCCTGATGGACCGCGTGGCTGCCCTGCGGTCATGGATCTCCTCGAAGGGCGTGTAGGGGAACATGTAGGGGAAGTAGCCGCCGGCCGTGGCCAGGCGCAGGTCATCGAGTTGCTGCCGCGCCGGGGCGGGCAGGGAAGCGATGATCGTCGCGATGCGGCGGGCATCGGNCATGAGTTCGGTGAGCCGCGCGACCAGCTCGGTCTTGCGCAGGTTTTCGGCCGGAGCCCCGAGCGCCGTGACCGCCTTACGCAGATCCTCGACCAGGACGTTGCGGGCGATCTTTGCGACCGGGCGGGCGGAGCTGATCTCCTCGACCCAGTGGTTGTGCAGCGGCTCCGGGAGTCGGACCACCGTGTCGGTCCAGGCGAGGCCGCGGGCGCACAGATCGTCCACCCCGGCGCGCACCGCGTCCGGTAACGCGCCCAACAGCTCGGCCATCCGGGGCACCGTCGCGGACTCCCCCAGCAGCGCCGCCGCCTGGCCGACCCGGAGCGTGTCGCGGTTCAGCTCCCACAGCGCCGCCGCCAGCGAATCCGGGCTTTCCAGCCGCTGCGCGAGCTGCCCGAAACCGCGGGGTACCGGCTCGATCAGCACGTCCGGACGCGAGCGGAGCAGAGCGGCCAGCGCCGGCAAGTCCAGATCCGCAAGATGGTCAACGAACGATCGTGGTGTCATCCCCTCCATTCTTATGCGCGCCGAACGGGCACGGTCGCCCGGTCTGCCGGTAGCAGACATCCGAGACCACGGTCGCCCGTTCCCGATCCGTCCGGATTGCGAGCGCACCGGTGGCGCCGGCGAACGGCATCGGCGCCCTCCGGACGGTCGCCGGTACCGCGGACGGTCGCCGGTACCCCGGGCCTCGCCGTCGTTGCCGGTGCGGCCTCACTGATAGCCGATGTGGAGGACGGTGGGGCTGGTAGGCGCATCGCTGTCGATGACGACCGTCGGCCCGTCCGGACCACCCCCGGGACCACCGGCCCAGCCGAAAGTGAACATGTAGCTGTGCCCCGGCGCGATCCGGAGGTGGGAGTTCTGATCCAGGAGGCGCTCACCGTCCACCGAGATTGACTGGACGTGCAGGATCCCCGGTCCTTTGTCAGTGATTGTCAGGTCGGTCTGCCGCCCGACGCCGCTCACCGCGCCGGTCTCGTACGAAACGTTGATCACCGGGAGTGGATGATACGTCGAACGGCGGATCATGGCGCCGGCAGGCAACGCTGAGAACAGAATGAGCAGTATTGCGGTGACCATGATGGATACGGCGCGGCGGGACGGGTGCCGGGTACGGGCCGAAACGGATTGCGCCGCATCCCCCATAGCCCCGGAGTCGTCGGTAAGGACGGGCACCAGATCGAGGTGCGGGCGGCACACCGACCTGCCCGGTGAGGGGAGCATGGTTTCCTCCGCGCTGTATTTCCAGAAATCTGTCATCCCGGCCCGAGGATACTAGGGGCCCGGTACGCTGAGTGGTCAGGTCCTACGGGAACATCTCCACCGGACCGGAAGCATGAGCCCATCCGGGGTATGCGGATACCCCTTGCGGGCACCCCCGGTGAATGTGGACGCAGTCGGTCATCCGGCCCGTGCTGTCGGGCAATGGTCGGTAACTGGAATGGTCCTCCCGGATGGCGGTCAACGGCGGTCAACGGCGGTCAACGGCAGGCGTGACCGCCGCCCGGACTTGCGCCGGTTCGACACAGATGTATCGGTTCTCCCATCTTGTGAATGTTGTCATCGATGGTTGGACGGGCAGGGGCGTTCCGGTGTCAACCGCATCGGGTTCTCACCGGCCCGGCTGCCCGCCCGATGCGCGGCCCGATAATCCGGACGGGAATACGTAAACGTGAAACGGAATCGAAGGGCTCGGCGCGCCGTTGTCATTGAGTGGGGAAGTTCTGGTAGGGAATAGCGGATCGGAGAACACGTGAGAGACGCGAGAGAGGTTCAAATATGCGTCGACCCGTTAAGAGAAGAACCGGGCGAGCTGTCGGTGTCCGTCGCATTCTGGTGACCATCGGAGCCGCCGTCACGCTCGGTCTGCTCACCACCGGCGCGGGCTGCCAGCCGCCCGGCACACCCTGCCCTCCCTACCCACCCGTCCCGCAACCCAACTGCCAGCCCATCCCGAACTGACGTGTCCGGCCGCGGCGGGTCACCTGTCCGGGTGAGACGCCGCGCAGGGCGCAAGGGAGGGAAGATCGGTGTCCCACACGCGGGTCCATCGGTGGTCGGCCGTCCGGGTCGGTCGCCGGTGGGCCGCGANGGGCTCNCCCCGCCGCGACATCTGCCGTGTCCGCGACATCTGCCGTGTCTGCCGTGTCTGCCAGGCCGAGGTGGTGCACGACGGCCCGCGGAACCTCGGCGAGTCCGGCACGCACCCGTGGGTCGCTCACCGTGCCGTCCGGACCGATGGCCTCCCTTGCCACGGGCAACGACGCGCAGGCCGACGCGCTGACGTTGGCAGCCACCTGGTCCAGCACCGTCCCCAGCTCGGCCCGGGCACCCCTCCCCCGGCTCGGGGCGGCCACGTTGACCCAGGCAGCGGACTTACCGTAGAGCTCCCCGCCGCCGATCGTCCAGTCGATCAGGTTCTTGAAGCTTCCAGTTCTTGAAGCTTCCAGGTAGCGCGCCTGCGTACTGCGGGGTGCGGAACAGCACGACGTCGGCCGCTGTGAGCTGCGCGCGCAGTTCGGCCCCGGCAGGCTGGGGCGCGTCGTCGCTCTTGCCGTAGCCGTGCTCTTGCCGTAGCCGTGCTCTTGCCGTGGCGGTGGTTCTTCGATGGTGGGTTTCGACGGTGGGTGCGGCCGGGCCCGGTTCCTTGACGGCGGCCCGCCGACTCCGGCAAACAAGATGGATGCGGACCATTTCCCCTGGTGAAACAGGGTTCAGGCAAGGGTTCAAGCAGGCCGGAGCGGTACGCGGGGTCACGTCCTCCCACGGGGACGCCATCTCGCCCGGACCGGTGGTCGTACGGTGAGCACGACCTCCGTCGACGGGCTGGTGGGGCTGGATGGCGTCCTCGGTGACGTCCTCGCCGCCTATGATCTCGGCCCGTCGCCGCGGGCGAGCCTGCTGCATGTCTCGGAGAACGTCACTTACCGCGTGGACGACCCGGCGACCGGCCGGCGTTGGGCGTTGCGGCTGCACCGGCCCGGGTACCACACTCTCGTCGAGATTCACGGGGAGCTGGCGTGGGTGGCTGCCCTGCGCGCCGACGGCGTGGTCGTGACGCCGCCGGTCGTGCCGACGAGGGCGGGTGGGCCCGTGGCGACCGTGGCCGCGACCGGAACCCTCCCGCCGAGTGCCGCCTCGCCGGATCCCGCTGGGCTGGATCCCGCTGGGCCGGATGGTGCCGAGCGGCACGCCGTGTTGTTCGAATGGGTCGACGGACGTTCACCGGAACCGACGGACCCCATGTCCCTGCGCGGCGCGTTCGGGCAGCTCGGGGACATCACCGCGCGGCTGCACCGGCACGCGCGGGAGTGGTCCCGCCCGACTACCTTCGCCCGCTTCGAGTGGACCTGGCGGAGCATGCTCGGCGACGCCGGCCGGTGGGGGAGCTGGTCGGAGGGCTTGGTCACCGCGCTGGCCGACGGCCCCGGCCCGCCGGGGGACGGCCCGCGGGGGGACGGCCGCGCGGCGTTGGGCCTGCTGAGCCGGGCCGCGGCCGACATCGAGGCACGCCTGGCCGCCTTCGGCACCGGGCCGGACCGGTTCGGGCTCGTCCACGCCGACATGCGGCTGGCGAACCTCCTGGTACCCCGGGATGCGTCCACCGGGGACGTCTGCGTGATCGATTTCGACGACTGCGGCTTCGGCTGGTACCTCTGGGATCTCGCCGCGTCGCTGTCCTTCATCGAGCACCTCGACGAGGCCGGCGACCTGGTGGCCGCCTGGCTGGCCGCCTACCAGCGCCAGCGCCCGCTCACCGCGGACGACGTAGCGATGATCCCTACCTTCGTCCTGTTGCGCCGGCTGCTCCTGGTGGCCTGGCTGGGCACCCATCCGCACTCGGACGCGGTGCCGAGCGCCTCCGAGTACGCCCGGGACAGTTGCGAGCTGGCCGAGGCCTATCTGGGCGGGCGGTTCCTCACCGGCTGAGGCGGCGGCCCGCGGCCAGGCCTGACCGCTGGCTCGTCCCGCCCGCCCGAAATCCCCGAGGACCGGCACGCCCGGACCACTCAGCGGCCGGTGAAACGGGGCGCGCGGCGCTCCGTCGAGGCGCGCACCCCCTCGGCGAAGTCCTCGGTGGCCCNCAGTCTGGCCTGCTCGGCGGTTTCCCGCTCGGTGGCCGCCCGGATGACGGGGACGAGATCCGCCCACATCGTCTCCCGGATGCTGCGCACGGCCAGCGGCGCGGCGGCGGTGACCTCACCGGCCAGCGCCACCGCGGCCTCCCGCAGCTCGGCGTTCGGCACGAGCCGGTCGGCGAGGCCGATGTCGAACGCCTCCTGCCCACCAACCCGGCGACCGGTGTAGAGCAGGTCGAGCGCCTTCTGCCGGCCGACGACCGCCGGCAGGGTCACCGAGATGCCGAAGCCCTGGTGCAGCCCGATCCGGGAGAAGTTCGCCGCGAAGCGGCTGTCCGGGCTTGCGACCCGGAAGTCCGCGGACAGCGCGAGCCCCAGCCCGCCGCCGACCGCGCTGCCCTGCACCGCGGCCACGACCGGTATCGGGGAGGCGAACAGCCGTAGCGCCTCGCGGTAGAGGGCCGGCGCCCCCTCGTCCGCCGAGATCGCCTCGGCCGCACTCGCGCCGGAGAAGTCGGCTCCGGCGCAGAAGTTCCTGCCCTGGGAGCACAGCACGACGGCACGGACGTCGGAGTCGGCGCCGAGCTTGTCGTAGATGTCGGCGAGGGTCTGGATCAGGCGCACGTCGAAGAAGTTGTGCGGCGGACGGCAGACCTCGACGACGGCGACGTGGCCGGGCAGGGTCTGTACCGCGATGTCTCCGGACTCGCTCATGATGATCCTCCGTCGGGTCGTCCGTGCTGGTGCCGGCGGTCCGCCGTGCCGGCGGGGTCTCCTCCGTCCGACATCGTCCATCCTGACCGAAAACGCCTCGCGGGTCGCGTCACGGACTGGGCCTGGACCGGGCCTGGACTGGGCCTGGAGTGAGCGGACTGAGCCTGGAGCGAACGGAGACGGACGCGGCTGACCTCCCGTTCCCTGACGACGAGTTCGACGTGGTGCTCTCCTGTTTACCGACTAGATCATGCTCACGGTGTTCAATGTGCTGTGCTGACCGGACAGCCGCCGCGTCAGCGGCCGGGGGCCGGCCAGAAGGTCGCGAGCGGAATCGGGGAGTCGGCCGGGTCCGAGGAACCGAGGACGACGTCGGCGGGGGTGATGGCGTTCGCGTCGCTGTACGGCCCGCCCAGCGTGCCGAGATCGGTGAAACNGCCGTCGCGCCAACGGAACGCGTGCCCGTTCGCCGTGCCGGCGACGGTTCCCCGGTCGTTGATGGCGGTCACCCCAAAGTCGCCGCTGGGCACGCNGATGGTCGCGCGCTGGCCGTGCCACCAGACGAATGCATGGTTCGACGAGCCGCGGCTCAGGACGAGGACCTGGCCGGCGTTGTTGATCCCGATCGCCCAGGATTCGGTGTCGCCGGGCGGCGTACCGAGGTCGATCAGACGACCGCGTTCCCAGAGGAAGGCGTGGGTGTGCCCGTCGGCCGTGTCGCTGTAGCCCACGATCTGCCCGGCGTCGTTCGCGGCCACCGCGGTGCTTGACGGGCCGCCGAGGGTACCCAGGTCGTGCAGGGTGCCTCTCCACCAGCGGAAGGCGTGGGACGGGCCGGCGGCGGTGTTACTGCTGCCGGCGATGGCCCCGGCGCTGGTGACCGCGACGGCGGAGCTGCTCGGGCCGCCGAGCGTACCCAGGTCCTGCAGGTGGTTGTCCGCCCACCGGAAGGCATGGAACGTACCGGCGTTGGTGGTGCTGGTGCCGACGATGACCCCGGCGCGGTTGACCGCCACCGCGGCGCTGCTGTAGCCGCCGGCCGTGTGGGTGCCGCCGAGGTAGCCCAGACCCTGGGGCTGGGAGGTTCCGTGTTCCAGCCGGAACGCCTGCCGGTCGTAGTGGCTGACGAAATCGCCGATGACCAAGCCGTCCTCGGTCACCGCCTTCGGCTCTGTGCTGCCGTTGAGGACATGCACGGTGCCGTCGCGCCAAAGGAAGCCCGTGGTGCTGTACGCGCCGCTGTCCCAGTGACCAACGTAGAGTCCGCGGCTGTTGCCACTGGTCAGCGAGCCGGGACTGCCCGGTCCGGGAATGCCGACCCCGGCCGGCGTCGTCTGGCGTGGGTCAGGTCGTGGTTCTGGAACCGGCGCCGCCAGGGCCGGGGGAAGCCCGGTGAGGGACAACGGTGCGGCGGCTGCGGCCATGACCGCTAGGTGGACGAATGTTCTCCGGTTGTTCGGCACGGCCGACCTCCCTGGTCAGGCCTTCCCGACCGTCGTCGTGGCCGCCGGGGCGCCGTCGCACGGGTTCGGTCGCACGGGTTCGGTCGCCAGGATCCTGGCGCCGGATCGGGTCGGGATGGCTGGACGGAGGACCGGCTGGCACCCCGTCAATTGATTACTAACTGAAGCCGGATGGTGTCGATCTGTAGTCGGCTTGTNAATGAATGACACGCCCCGCCTGCGGCCGCGAGGCGCGGAACGTCGCGGGCGCGGGCCGGTGAGCGGCGCGCTGACGTGGGCCTCAGCCGACTCCACCCAGATGGTGCGGACGGCTCAGGACACCGTGATGTCGAGTTTCATCCCCAGCGACTCGTGGTTGTCGACCGGGCAGTCCAGCTCGTAGGTACCCGGCTGCAGAGTCACGGTGAGGTCCTCGGACTCACCCGGTGCGAGGTCTTTCGTCGTGGCCTCGTGCAGGCCGGGCCCCTCGATCCTCAGCGCGTGCGTCACGTGCCCGGCATTCTGGGTGACGAAGGTGTAGATGCCCGGGGTGAACGTGTTCCGGGAAAGTTTGATCACGAACTCGGTCTCGGTGACCGTCACCTTCGTCGCGCCCGCGGTTCCCGCGCTCGTCAACGGACCGGTCGGGGACGGCTTGGCCGACACCGAAGCGGGCGTGGTCGGCGTGGGCCGTGGCGTCGGGGTGGTTGTGCCGCCGCACGCGGCGGTGAAGGCGAGGATCACCGTGCCCGTCGCCATGACCGCGGCAGCCCGGCGCCCACCGCGCCGATGCGCGGCCCGTCGACCCTCGAGAAGGCCGGGGCGGGCGGGGCCCGCGGTCGAGGTTCGCAGGTGATCGGTCACGTGGTCTCCTCGGAAGGTCCGCCGGTCGACTGCGATGGTGCCCTGACGTCGTGACGTCGTCCTCTAAGCGGCTCCGGAGCGTCGCGTCGCATCACGCCGAGGGCACCACGAGGCGGTCGCGTAGGCCGTGGACGGCCGGTGGGGTCAGCCGCGCCTCGTCGTCGGGACCAGTTGGGGCAGCAGGGCTCCGAGCCCGAAGCAGACGGCGGTCGCCGTGATGGTGATGCCGAAATCACTGGGGATGCCGGGCGACAGCAGCCGGGTGGCTGAAAGCGCGAAGATGACGAACAGGCCGACCCCGCAGCCGGCGGGCACGAACCGCAGGCCGCGCTGCCACCAGGTGGCCGGCACCGCATGGCGACCGAGCGGGAGCAACGCGACGGCCCAGAGCAGCCCCATCAGGACGACAAGCCCGAGGCCGAACAGCCCGTAGATGGACAACAGCGATCCGTGGATGTCGGCGGTTCCCGCTACCCTGGCCACTGTGTGCAGGTCCGCGCCCCGGATCGCCACCTCCACCGGCATCAATCCGGTAGCCCGACCGTCGAGGTCGCGCACATCCAGGTCGACGGTCCAGTTCGCCGATCCGCGGGCCGGGATGGTTGTGCGCACCCGGGTGTCGTAGTCGAAGAAGGTGAGGCCGAGCA
The DNA here is from genome assembly GCF_000732115.1 of Frankia sp. CeD. NCBI lineage: Bacteria > Bacillati > Actinomycetota > Actinomycetes > Frankiales > Frankiaceae > Frankia > Frankia sp. CeD. The sequence continues at coordinate 140,641 of NZ_JPGU01000008.1, read as the reverse complement.
CGGTTCCGCTCAGCCGTACCGAGTCGACGGGGACATTCGACCGGGTCAGGTTCTGCACGCTGACCACCACGCGGGCGACCGCACTGGCTTCGAGGACCACGTTGTCCTCACCGAGGGGCTGACCGTCGACGGTGACGCCGAGTTCCACCCCGCCGCCGTCCGCCGCATGGACCGGAGACGCCATGGGTAACATGAGCCAACTCAGGCACGCCGTCAGGCAAACGGCGACGAAAATACTTTCCCGCGCCGACTTCTCCGTCGGCAATCTGACATTCACCGCTTCCCCCCGTGGCCCGGATGACCGGCAACGCGACTGTTATCCTATCGATCGTCGTAGGGCGGGACTTCCGCCTAACGTGCATCACGTTGTCTCCGCCGGTCCGGGGCAGGCCGCCGGCAACGGGCGTGTTGCCAGCCGCACCCGGGGGGGCGCTCTGGTGTCTGGCCAGCGAGTATCTGGTCGATTCGTGCCACGGCCGTCGCGCGGTCTGGTATCGACGGTGTTTGTCGTTGTGTTTTTCTTGGTCAGCGGGGCCGGCGTCGCCACGGCGATGGTCAGTCCCGGGACGTCGACCGGCACGTCGTCGGAGTCCATCTCCCCGTCCCGGTCCATCCCCCCGTCCCCGCTGCCGTCCCCGTCCCCAGCCCCGACCCGGTCCGCATCCCCGTCCCCGCTGCCATCCGCGTCCCCGTCCCCGCTGCCGTCCCCGACCCGGTCCATCCCCCCGTCCACGTCTCCGCTGCCGTCCACCTCCCCGTCCCGGCCTCCCATCCCGAATCCGGCGCCGAACCCGGAGACCCCCAGCGGTACCCCGTCTCCCCACTCCGATCCGAGTGCGACGAGCTGCCCGTCGGGGACGACGACGGACGCTGGTGGGCGCTGCACGTCCAGTTCNCCGACCTGCCCGGCCGCAGCCACGCGCAATGCGGGTGGCCCCTGCGACCAGCACGGTCCGACCTGCCCACCGAGCACGCCTCGATCGGCCGACGCGGCGGCGTCATCACCGCCGAACGGTGCCTGCCCGCAACCCCGGTGCACCTCCGGGCCGGCGTCGACGTCAACGCCGGGGACGGGTACAGGGATGGGGACAGACAGGGGATGTGCTGACGGCGATCCCCGGCACTGCGCGACGCCCGCCCCCGCGTTGCCGCTCGGCCTGGTCGATGGGACGCCCTGCCCCACGGAGGGCACGAAGACCACGCCACCTCCCATCACCTCGTCCCCGGTCACCGACTCCACCAAGCCGGGCTCCAAGGGGGAGAAGGAGACCTCGGTTACCTGTCCGGACGGCTCCGTGCGCCGATCGGCCGACCAGTGCCCCCTGCCGCAGAAGGCCTGCCCTGGGTCGGTGGTCGGCGTCGCCGTGGGCGAAGCCTGCCCGCCGCCGCGGCCATCCCCGCCGGTCCCGGTCGTCTGCTGGGACGGTTCCGTGCGCGCGGCGACGCTCGACTGCCCCGCCGGGCGCCGGCTCTGCCCCGGCGGCCTCGCGGTTCCGCTGGACGNGCAGTGCGCGGCACCCACCCCGTCCCGCTGCCCGAAGGGGACGGTGCGCGTGCTGGGCGTATGCACACCCGTGTCCGAGCCCGGCGTGTCCGAGCCCGGCGTGTCCGAGCCGGATGTGGGGAAGCCGGATGTGGGGGAGCCGGTGGCACGCGAGGCACGTCCCGGTGAGCTGTTGTTCGACCGGAGCGCCGTGACGGCCGGAGATACGCTGTTCGCCCGGGGTGCCGGCTGCAGACCCGGGTCGCAGGCCGTGCTCACCGCGGGCGGCGAGCTGGTCGGACGGACCGTCGCCGACCAGGACGGCACGTTCGAGACCGTGGTCCAGTTCGCCAGCTTCCGGCCGGGTTACCGTCCGGTCACCGCCGCCTGCGGAGCTAACCTCTCCGCCGGTATAGACATGGTGCTGGTCTCCGCGGACACCAGCGCTTCGCCTTCGTCGGTGCTGCTTCCGCTCTTCCTGGCGCTGTCATTCCTGGCCGTGCACTACCAGATGGCGGCCCGTGGACGTCGGCGTGCCAGGTCGCAGCGTCGCTAGGTGCCAGGCGCCGCCGGGCATTACCGGGCGTTGCCAGGCGCGGGTGGCCTGCTGACCGACAACCTCGGGATCCTCGACAACCTCGACAACCTCGGGCGGGAGTGATCAGCTAATGTCCCACCCACCCGGCCGGAGTGGACCCGCGGACGGACCCGCGGACGGACCCGCGGATCGTGCTGCCTCCGAACCGACCGAGGTCGGTCCCTACCGGCTGGTGCGGCGTCTCGGCGCGGGTGGGATGGGGACCGTCTACCTGGGGGAGAACGCCGCCGGTGGTCTGGTCGCGGTCAAACTGATCCGGGCGGATCTCGCCCGGTTGGCCGAGTTCCGCAGCCGGCTCAAGCAGGAGGCCGACAACGCCCGGCGGGTCGCTCGTTTCTGCNCCGCGGCGGTCCTCGACGTCGACATCACCGCCGATCCGCCTTATCTGGTGACCGAGTACGTCGACGGGCCGACGCTGTCCGAGGCGGTTGGCACGCGCGGCCCGTTGACCCCGGCGGAGCTTCATCAGCTGGCGGTGAGCATGACCACCGCGCTGATGGCGATCCACCGGGCCGGACTCGTGCACCGGGATCTGAAGCCGTCCAACATCCTGCTGTCCCGGCTCGGGCCGAAGGTGATCGATTTCGGTATCGCGCGCGCCCTGGACTCCGCGACGGTACTCAGCGGGGATCGCCAGCTCGGGACGCCGGCGTTCATGGCGCCGGAACAGGCCCTGGGCGAGCAGGTCACCTCGGCGGCGGACGTGTTCGCCTGGGGCGGTGTCCTCATCTTCGCCGGGACCGGTCGTTACCCGTTCGGTAACGGCCCCGCTCCCAGCGTGCTGTACCGGACGGTCAACGATCCTCCGACGCTTGACGGCTTCGAGGACAGCCTGCGGCCCCTGGTCTCCGATGCGATGCGCAAGGCAGCGGCGGAGCGACCCACCGCCGAGAAGCTCTACGCGCGCCTTCTGGACCTACGTGTCGAAGCCCCGATGGCGGTCAAGGGGCTGTCCCTGTCCGAGGTGACCGCGCTGATCCGGCCGCTGAACACGTCCCCCGGCGGCGCCTCCGGAACGTCGGCGAGCGACGCCGACCTCGCGGGTCCGATCACGCCCGTCACCGGCCATCAGCCGATCGGACCCCCGCCGCCGGCGAACCTGATCTCGTTCCCGGGGCCGGGCATTCCCGGGGCACCAGCCCGGTCCGGCCCGTCGTCGGTTCCGGGCCCGTCGTCGGTTCCGGGCCCGTCGTCGGTTCCGGGCCCGACCTCTTCTCCCGGGCTCGGGTCGTCCTCGTCGGGGAGCGAGGCGTCACCGTCCGGGCCGGATGCCCGCTGGCGGCCGGGCGCAGGCTCGTCGTCCCGGTCCCGGGACTTCGCCGATGCTCTGGTGACGGTCTGGACCGAGGACGAACACAGCCAGGACCCCGGGCGAGGAGCGTCCCCGTCGTCCTCGTCGTCCTCGTCTCAGCGGTCGTCCTCGTCTCAGCGGTCGTCCTCGTCGTCGCGGAGGTCCTCGTCCGCCGCGCCACCGGGCGACCGGGCCCGCAACCGACGTCCGCTGATCATCGTTGCCCTGGTGGCCGCCGTCACCGTGCTCGTGACGACGGTCGCCATCGTGTCCACCAGGGGCGGGGGCTCGCGGACCGAGATGAGCGTGCCTGAGGCGGTCGCCGAGCGGGCGCTGCTCCTCCAGGACGGCGACACGGGACTCGCTCGCCGGCTCGCGCTCGCGGCCTACCGCGCCGAGCCGCACTCGGCCAGGACCCGGAGCGCGATGATCGCGCTGTTCGGTGCCGGGATCACCCCGACCACCATCCCCGTCGGGACCGGTGCCCTGCTGGCGCTCGCGGTGAGCCCGGACGGGCACTGGATCGCGGCGGGGAGCAACAACGGAACGGTCACGTTATGGGAAGTCGTCGGTCGGACCGAGCTGGTCCGGCGCACCTCCGTCTCGGTGCCGAGCCGCAGCTGGATCGAGTCGCTGGCGTTCAACCGGGACGGTGGCCTGCTCGCCGCGGGCCATTCCGACGGCACGATCCGACTGTGGAACCTGCACGACCCCGACCAGATGGTCCGATGGTCAACCATCCAGGCCCACACCGACGCGGTGCAGTCGGTGGCCTTCAGCCCGGACAGCAACACTCTCGGGTCCGCGAGTGCGGACGGCATCGTCGCGCTGTGGGACGTCACGGACCCGGCGCGTCCGAAGCAGCGCGTCCGGGCGGACGGTCAGACCGGGGGAGTGCGCTCGATGGCCTTCGCGCCTAACGGCACCCTGCTCGCGTTCGCTGGTGAGGACGGCACCGTCCATCTGTGGAACATCCGGGACGCGGCGCGGCCGACCGCGGGTGGAATCCTGCGCGGGCACAGCCGTGGGGTGCGGTCCGTGGTCTTCACCGGCGACGGAGGCGTTCTGGTCTCCGGCGGCGTCGACGCCACGGTGCGCCTGTGGGAGGTGCGGTATCCGGACAATCCCGCCCGTGGCGTCGCCACCGGCTCGCTGGGCGGGATCCAGAGCGTGGCCTTCGAGCCGGGTGCCGACGTCGTCGCCTCCGCCGGCGATGACGAGACGGTCCGGCTGACCGACATCTCCCGTCTGGACACGCCGATCCTGCTGACCCAGTGGCACGGGCACACCCAGCCGATCAGCGCGATCGCCTTCGTCTCCGGCACGGGCGTCGTCGTCTCGGCTGGTCACGACGGGACATTGCGGCTGTGGGACGCCGAGCCCGGCCGGCTCGCGGACACCGCGTGCGCCGATCCGGCGAACCGGATCACCGCCGGTGAATGGAGCACTGCCTTCAGGGATATGGGCTACCGGGCTCCCTGCGGCTGAGTTGACGACGGGCCGGCCGGTGGGGGCGGATGGTCCTGACGGTCTGGGCCGACTCCCTCCCACCGGTACGACGGCCAGCGTCGACACCCGTCGGGCCAGTGACGAGGTCATCGCCGCACCCGTCGGCGGACTCGGCCGGAATCTCTCGACGTGGGGTCGCCGCAACCATGCCGAAACCGCGACAAAATAGCGATGGAACCGTGACGTTGCGTTCACTCGCCGGCTATGCCGACCGGCCTAGCCGTGCCGGGTTGATCCGCCCGTCCAGAGAGGCCCGTCGGGTGGCCAAACCGGGCGTCGCCGGGCGCGATGCTGAACAGTGTCGAATCCGACCGTGTTGGGAGGCAGCGATGCTCCGTCACAGCTCGACGCCCGCGCATGTCGTGGCGCGCGATCTATCCGTTGACTACGTCACGGAGGAGGGGGAGCGAGAGGCGATCCCCGGCACACTCCGTTATGACCCGGCTGATCCCTTCGCCGTTGAGTTGATCCTACGTCCCGGTGAAGAGGCCATCACCTGGATCTTCGCCCGCGCGCTGCTGGCCGAAGGGATCGAGGTTCCCGCCGGGACCGGCGACGTGCGCATCCGGCCGACGAGATCCAANGGGCAGACGGTGATCACGGTGTCCCTGTCCAGCCCGTCGGGGCATGCCGATCTCGAGCTGGCGAAGTCGAAGGTCACCGCCTTTCTCGCCGACTGCCACGGACAGGTTCCAGCGGGGCGGGAGAGCAACGGCATCGACTGGAACAACGAACTTCACATGCTGCTGCGCACTCGGAACACCTGACCGCTTCGAGTGTTCTCAAAGATATCATCATGAACTCTGGTGATGACGATTCCGGGCGGGGGTACCGGTCCGTTCCGCGGCGCGGATACGGGGAGCCGTAGCCATCCCCCGCCCGTGTCCCGCGCGCCCGCTCAGAAGGTGTCGGGCGCGCCTTCGATCGGCTGCCAGACCTGAATCTCCGGGGGTCCCTCGACGCCGGCATCCCGCATGAGGGCGGCTATCTCAGGCTGATTGGTGAAGAACTCCTGGAACGCCTCCGTGGAATCCCATTCATCGAGGATGATGACCTGCCCGTGGCCGGCAAGGAAACGATGGTGCAAGGCTCCTACCTTTTGTGCCCGCTCGGCGATGGATGTGAAGATGTCTGCCTTCGATGCGAACAGCTGCTGAAGAGCGGCTGGATCGACTTTCAGGGTCACGGCGACGATGACACTCATGTTGAACCCCCCTTATGTTACCTGACTCGGGCGACTGTAGCGCATCGTCTCAGGATCCGGAAGACGGCTTGTCTGCCTCCGGAGATGCCGCGGCGCCGACCGGCTTGGCGGTGCCGTGAGTCGAGAAACGTGGCTGGTCGGGGGTGGGCATGGTCAGGCTGGTCAGTGGTTCGTCCGTCAGTGGGCCGTCCGACGCCGGCAACTCGGCCGCAGTGCCGGGTTACCGCTGTGGTGGTTGGTGCCGGCGATGTCGGTGCCGGGGGTGACGATCTCGTCGATCGCGTCGAGTGTCGCCTGGTCGAGGGTGATCTCGGCCGCCAGGAGGACGTCATCGAGCTGAGTGAGCGTCTTGGGCCCGATGATGGTTGAGGTGACGGCGGGGTGGCTGTCGACGAAGGCCAGCGCGAGGNGGGTGAGGGACACGCCGGCCTGCTTGGCGAGGGTGGTCAGCTCCTCCACCACGGTGAAGCGGGCGGGTGCGTGCGGGTCCTCGGAGAGTGCCTGACCCTGGCGGCGGCCGAGCAAGCCCTGTGACGAGTAGCGCGATCCGGCCGGAGCCTGCTCGCCGCGCCGGTACTTGCCGGTGAGCCAGCCGCCGGCCAGCGGGCTCCAGGGGATGATGCCGATGGTGTGGCGTTGGGCGGCGGGCAGGACGGCTTCTTCGATGGAGCGGGCGAAGATGGAGTACTGGGGCTGTTCGCAGACGAACCGTTCGCTGTTACGGCGCCGGGCGGCCCACTGGGCTTCGACGATCCAGTCGGCGGGGAAGGAGGAGGAGCCGAGGTAGCGGACCTTGCCGGCGTGGACGAGGTCGGACAGGGCGCCGAGGGTGTCCTCGAGGTCGGTGTCCCAGTCGTGGCGGTGGACCTGGTAGAGGTCGATGTAGTCGGTGCCGAGGCNGCGCAGGNNAT
>NZ_JPGU01000008.1:82726-133637 GCF_000732115.1 Frankia sp. CeD | reverse complement strand
GNGNNNNTGATCCAGCGCCGCGAGCCGCCGCGGGAGTTGCGCTCGTCGCCCATGGGGCTGAAGCACTTCGTGGCAAGGACGACGTCGTCGCGGCGGGTCTTGATGGCCCGGCCGACGATCTCCTCGCTCTCACCCTGAGAGTAGATGTCGGCGGNGTCGANNNAGTTGATGCCGGCGTCGAGGGCCCGATGGATGATGCGTTCGCATTCGTCGTGGTCGGTGTTGCCGAACGCGCCGAACATCATGGCGCCGAGACACTGGGTGCTGACCTCGACGCCGGTCCGGGCGAGTTTGCGGTACTTCATGGTATGCGCGGCGTGGAAACCTCCGCGTCCACGCGGAGGAGGAAACGCCGCTCNCCCCCTTTCGCATCAGACCGGATAGAAGACGAGCCGTACTCGCCGGTGAAGATCCTGTGGAGATGGAGGGAGACCGAACCGACGGTAGTCGGTGACGCATCCGTCGGGACCTCCCGTCGGGAAAAGAAGCAGGAACCCGGCCCGCGAGGTCCGGGAATCCCCCACCTGCGGACGAGGGAGGAAGCCAGCCTCGCGCCGACCATAGCGGTGGGAGCGCACTCGAAGTCAACCGGTCGGCCGGCATGGCCCGACATCAGCGGATGAGANCGGTGGCTATTTGGTCGGCGCGGGTGAGGTGATCCTCCACGGCGGTCAGCCAGGCGATCGGGCGGCTCGCGTGTGGATTGTGGTCGGCACCGGCGATCACCGCGAGATGGGCGTCCGGCACGGATCGGGCGAGCGTCTCGGCGGCGTCACGAAGACTGAAGTCCCGTTCACCGACGATGACGGTGGTCGGGGCGCGGATCTCGCCCAACCGGTCCGTGAGGGACGGATAGCTGCTCAGGTCCCGCCAGAGCGCGACGATCGCGTTCGGATCCATCCGGCCGAGCCCCGCCACCGCGCGGTTCCGGCCGGCGTGGACGGCCGTCGCGATCGCCGCCGCCCCTGCCAGCAGGACGGACACGACCCGCTTCGTGATCCCGCCCGTGCCCGTGGCGGGAGCGGCCGCGGNGTCAGCGAGAANCAGGGACCGCACCCGTCCCGGATGGTTGAGCGTGTAGCGCAGCGCCACCACCCCGCCCATCGAGTGGCCGATCAGGTGGACGGCGGGCAGCCCGAGCACGTCGACCACCGTCGCGAGGTCCGCCACCAGCTGATCAAAGCTGTAACCCGCTCGGCCCGTCGTGGCCCAGCCACTCGCGCCATGCCCTCGCTGGTCGTAGGCGATCACACGGCGGGACGTGGCGAGCTCCGGAACCACCGCGGCCCAGTCCGCCGTGCTGCCGGCGATCCCGTGGAGCAGCAGGACCGGGATGTCGCCACCCCCGCCGCGGATCGTCGCCGGCCTGTCGTCCGACGTCATGGTCCGTGTCTCGTCCGCGATCTGTGTCCTGTCCGCGATCTGTGTCCTGTCCGTGATCCGCGTCTCGTTCGGGGCCCGTGCCTCGTTCGGGGGACGGCCGTCCGCCCGAAGGTGGCCCGGGGGCGGGGGAGCCGGTGACCAGGGAATCTCCGGCGGGGGATCGTCGAGTGGGAAACCCTCTGGCCGTAGCTCTTCGACGTGCAGTTCCAGATGTTCCGGACCCGCCGCCACCGCTACCCGCCGCTCCACCGAGATCACCATATCTCCATGGTCGCGTCTCGCGGGGTCGGCGAGCCCCCGATCGGGTGATCGGGGGCTCGCCGAGCAGGAGACAAATCTTCGGCTCATGCGATGCGCCCGGGAAATCTTGACAACGCCGAGTGGAGCCGAGGCGTCCGACGAGGAATATCCGGATCGGTAGTGACGAGTCATACGGGCGCGTCGATCGGCGGAGCACGTGGATCGGGAGAAAGCGCGGACGGGAAGAACACCGGCGTAGAGGCGCAGGCGTAGAGAGTTAGGACGCGGGCGAGGGGGAACGACCCGGCGGGGTGCGCGTTCGTCCGGCGCCGTCCCCGGGTCCGTCTGGCTCGGGTCTGTCTGACTCGGGTTCGCTCGATCGGCCAGCCGCCGTTCGATGATCGGGACGGTTAGCCGATTCCCGCGTGCATCTCGAAGTCCAGCGCACCGATGCCGACGAGCCAGTACACCCAGTCGGCGTCGCGGGTCGGGGCGACCTGCCCGCCCGGTGGTTGGTAGCCGACCCGTCTCGCCTTCTCCAGCGCGCCCGCCAACCGGTCGTTGAGCGAGGTCTGCTTGATCCCCAGCCGGTCGGCGGCGGATTTCTTGGGACGTGGATCCGGGTTACGCAGGGGCGGCCACCGTAGATGCTGTTCGAAGACCACGCGGATCGCCTCGGTCTCCTTCTCGGAGAGGCGATCGACCTCGTTGCTCTCCGTCACTCGACGATCGCGGGCAATCCGGCGGACGCCGGTCGGCTCCGGCTCGCATAACAGCAGGTAGCTGCGCTGCGGAGTGCCGCGCAGCCAGACCGCGGTCGGCCGGTCGGTCACCGACACCAGCCCGCCCTGCTCGACGGGATACGTCGGCTGTCCCCAGTTCCGGACATCGGCCTGGTTCAGGTTCGCGATTTCCACATTCCAGCCGCCGCCCGGCGCGGCGGACAGGCGGGCGGCCCGGCGGGAGAGTTTCCGGTCCGGCGGGCTGGCGGACAGATGCCGGTGCGACGCGGCATCGTCGCAGACGTCGTCCGGGGCGGCACCGACGCACAGCTGGTCGGAACGGCGCAGCCGCTGGTCGAATTCGACCCGATCGTCGACGAGGAACCGCAGCCGCATGGCGAGCGAGTGTAACGGTATCCTTCCGCAGGGTCGTTCCGGCCCCTCCGGTCGTTGCTTCCCCGGCGATCTCGTCCGTGCCCGGATACCGGCGTGGGTCAGGCGTCGCTGCCGTCGACCCCGCGCACCGCCCGTGCGTGAATCTGAAACTCTTCGAGGTCGGAGCCGATGAGACGACCGAGAACCCGGATCACATCGGAGCGTTCGATTGCCACCGGGCGCCACAGGATCGCGGATTGGGCTTCGCGCAGACCGGCCTCCCGTGGGAAGGCGAGCAGGCGTCCGCAAACCCAGCTGAGCCGACGTACCTGAGTGGTAATCGGGAAGGCCAGGATGACGCCGTTCTCCGCCCGCACCGCGACCACCGGGCGCCGCTTGTAGCCGGCACAGTCCGAGAAGTCGACGCGGGCATCGAGGACCGTCGCGGGTCCCAGCGACGTCCACGGAACCGGCCGCAGGTGCTTGAGGGAATTCCCGCTCGGTCGCGGCTTGCCCATCGTAGTCGATGCCGATCGGGGATGTCCGTCCGGTCCGGACGCGTAGCGGGCGAGGTAATCCGGCAGCGGCTGATCGCGCCGAGTGCGTCGGCGGGCCTGCCGGGCCCGGTCACGGGCAAGTTTCTGCAGTGGGTTGCTCCGCCTGGCCGGGACCTGACGCTGAGCGCGGCGGGAGTTGAACTCGGACACGGTGCCTCCGGAAGGTAGTGGGCCGTTGCCACCGACCGTCGCAGATGCCGCCGATGACGACCAGACCGATAGATGTCGGTTATGGCTGTCCTTTACCTGACGAGGCCGAGCGATACCGTCATATCGCGCGGACAGGCATACTGCAGATCTTTCGCGATCTTGCGGGAGGAAGGGGGGACCGTCGTGCACGTCGCCGTTGCCACGACCATGGACGCTGATCATCTGGATGATTCGGACGGTAGCGTCGGGATGTCCGCATCCCACGCCCCGGCAGATGTGATCGGGAAGCACCGTTGACCGGCCCGGACGGACCTGTGGTTTCGCCAGGCGACCCGGTTCCGGCGGTGATCACAGGGGTCGTGGGCGGGGACTCCTCCGATGTCCCGGGCGGTGTCCTGGACGGCCCGCGCGCCAGCGATGGTGGCGTCGCCGGGATCGATCCTTTCGGGGCGGTGACCGGTTCACCCGGAGCGCAGGAGGCGAACGAGCTCGGAGGCCCGGACGCGCCGGCGGCCGGGCAGGACGACAGCGACGAGCTGGAAGACCCCACCGGACCCGACGACCCGGGCGGATCCGGTGGTCTGGCCGGGTCGTCGGGTCCGGATGCACTTGAGGGTGCCGAGCTGCTCGGCGAAGCCGAAGAGTTGGACGTGCCAGACGTGCCAGACGTGCCAGACGCGCCAGACGCGCTGGACGCGCTGGACGCGCTGGACGAGGCGGAGGACCCGGGTCCGTTCGACGTGACCGCCGAGTCGGTGGAGCCCGGTGACTCGGATCAGCCGTTCCCGTTCGACGACGCACGTCCTGACGACGCCGTTCCTGACGACGCCGTTCCTGACGACGCGGTTCCCGAGGACGTCGGTCTCGACGACCCTGCCGGTCTTGACGACCCTGCCGGTCTCGACGACACACGTCCTGAAGACGCCGTTCCCGACCCTGCCGGTCTTGACGACCCTGCCGGTCTCGACGAGGTCGACTTCGACGAGTTCGACGCCGCCGCGGACGCGGGGGCCGGCGCGGTCTCCTTACGCCATGCCCCACCCCGCGTCGCCCTGCCCACGGCGAGCGCCGGACTGATCATGCCGGTGCGGGTCGAGCTGAGCTGGCCGGAACTTCCGGGACTGCCGCTGGTTGATCTGCTCGACAGCCATTCCGCCGATGCTCCCGCGATCTCCGCGGCCGCACTGCTGCGCGCCTTCGTCGAGATCGGCCGCAGCCTCGAACCGTTCCATCNGCAGGGCGTGGGGCTTCTCGCGCCGTGGAGCTTCAGGTGGACCGGGCAGAGCCTCACTCTGGCCGTCTGCGATCTGCTGGACGCGGGCAGGCACGACCCCGTCGACCCCTGGTTCGTCACTCCGGCGGGGGAGCGTGGTCCCGCCCGTGACCTTCGCCTGTTCGCCGTGGTGCTGTTCAAGGCGCTGACCGGCGAGTGGAGCAACCGGGACGCCTCGATGCTGGCGATGGCCGGGCTTGCCGCCGGCGAGTGGCCGCCCGGCGCCGACGCCGCGCTGCGGGCCTGCCTACATCCCGAGCATGGTCGCCGGGCGACCGGAGCCGGTGCGCTGGCGTCGAGGATCGCACCCTTCGTCTTCCCCGCGCGCAACGAGCGGCTGACGACCGTCGTCGCGTGCGAGAGCGTGACGGGCTGGCGCAAGGCGGGCGGCAACCCGGAAGGCGACAACGAGGACGCGGTCGGCTGGGCGAAGGTCGAGGACCCGTCGGACGGCACGACCACCGCCTGCGCGGTGCTCGACGGCATTACCGGTCCCGGTGACGGTTCGGGACGGTGGGCGGCGCGGGCGCTGCTCGCGGCATTCCGTCGGCGGTGGAAGGACGGCGAGACCGAACCGGAGCGGCTGCTGCTGGACGTCGCGCTGCCGCCGCCGCCCGCGCCGCTGAGCCGCCGGGCCGCCGCGGTGGCGGTGCTCGCCTCGATCTCCCGCGGTCGCGCCGACATCGCGACCGTCGGGGACTGCCGTGCCTACCTGCTGCGCCGCTGCGGCGACGGCTTCGTGGCCACCCGGCTGTCCAGCGAGCACAGCGTGGTCGCCGAGGCGATCGTCGCCGGCCAGGCTCCCACACCCGAGGAGCGCGGCATCGTGACCGAGAGCGTCCGGACGGCGCAGCGCGGCGCGACCGCGGTGGCGACCAGAAGGGTGCAGCTCGCCGACGGCGACCTGCTGATCCTCGCCACCGACGGGGCGTGCGAGGCGGGCGTCGACACCGCCGAGGACATTCCGGGCGTGGCCGACTGGAGGTTCTGCGACGTGCTGGAGGACCTCGCCTCGGTCGCCCGCACCCCCGCCGAACTGGCCTCGTTGCTCTGCCGTCGGGCGGAGGACCTCGGTGGGCACGACAACGCCACCGTCGCGGTGATCGCGATCCGCTCCGCCCGGGAGAAGGTGGTCGCCACCCGGACCAGACCGCGCCAGCGGGCGATGCTCACCGGCGTCGGCGAGTCCCGCGGCACCGGCACGCGCATTCACGGGGAGCCGCGCATTCACGGGGAGCCGCGCATTCACGGGGAGCCGCGCATTCACGGGGAGAAAGGAAACTGATGAACGACAGGGACCGGCTCGGCGTCGAGGGCCGGATGGACCGGGGTGTCACGAAGCCGGGTGGGGTGCTCCGGCTGACGATCAGCGTGGCCGATCCGCCGCGGGGCCGGCGGGAGGTGGCGGTCGCCGTCGCGGTCGACGCATCCCTGTCGATGCTGCATCCGGCGGCGCCGGACGCGGTCAGCAAGTGGGAGCTCGCGCAGCGGGTTCTGGAACGCGTGCACGGCCTGCTGCCCGACGGCTGCCCGCTCGTGCTGGTGCGCTTCGCCCGCGAGGCGCGAGTGATCAGCGCCGGACGTCGGCCCGACCGCCTGCCGGCCGTTGACGGCCCCACGAACAGCGACGCGGACTCCTACACCAACATCGGCGACGCGCTCGCCGTCGCCGGGCGGGAGCTGCTCGCGCAGGCGCCGGACGCGGACGTCTACCGGGTCCTGCTCATCACCGACGGTGAGGCCAACATCGGCCGCTGGCAGCCCGAGCAGCTCGCCCACATCGTCGCCGGGCTCGGCGACCAGGGCATCGGGACGGACGCGCTGGGCATCGGCGTCGACGCCCGGGACGAGGTGCTCGCCGAGATGGTCGGGGTGTGCGGCCAGACGCAGCACGTCTGGGCGGCGGCCGAGGACGTCGACCGGATCGACGCGATCGTCTCGTCGCTGATCGAACCGGTGGTCGGCGCGGCCGCGGGGCGCGGTGAGCTGCGGGTCCTGATCCGACCCGGCTGGACGGTGGAGGCGCTGCGGCGGATCAAACCGCAGCGTCACCTCATGAAGGTGCCGCCACCGACCTCGCGCGGCACCGAGCTGCGGCTGCCGCTACCCGCCGTGAGCACCGGCGAGGACCGTCCGGTCTTCCTGCTCCGGTTGCGCGCTCCGGACACACCGCTCGGCGCGCACACGATTCTTCAGGCCCGCGGCGGGGTGGTCGCCGGTGGACGGCGGCTGGCTGTGGACAGCCGGGCCGACCCGCACGCCGCGCAGCGCTTCCGGGCCACCGTCGAGGCGGATGTCTTCCCGGACGCGGAATCCTCCCTCGAACACGAGGAGAGCATCGCGGAGTTCGACGAGGAGATTGCGAAGCGGGCCAGCTTCGCCCATTCCCGGGAGAGCGTCACCGAGCTGTTCCGGAACGCGGCGCTGTGGGCGGCGGACCGCGGATTCGACGATCTGGCCGACCACTACAACGCGACGCTACGGGCCCTCGGCCAGGGTGTCGCGCCGGCCGACGCGGTGTCGGGAGCCCGGGTCCGGGCGACCCGCACCAGGACCCGGACCCGTGATCTCGTCGAGGCGGACCCCGTGTCCGGCCGGCAACACGGCGGGGCGGCGTCCCGTCGGCGTCTCGACGACGTCCTCGGCAACAGCTGACAATCGGTAGGAGTCCCATGTCCTCGACGACGGTGCTGTTCGACGTCAGTAACATCACCCGGGACGGTTCGCCGGGCAGCTTCGCGCAGATCGGTCTCGGCTGCGCGCACGGCGCACGCTGCCCGCGCCGGTGCGGCGTGNCCGCGCGGNTGTTCGCCGNGGAGGCCGCCGCCCGCCGTGCCTTCGGCGCCGACGCGACCTTTCGCTATGTGGCCGACAACAGCCTGCGCGGCCTGCTTGACGACCTCGCTCCGCTGCAGCGGTACTACCGTGACGGCGCTCTGGCCTGGGCGGCCGAGGCCGACGACATCCTGCTGGAGGAGGCGAGGGCCGTCGGGGGGAAGGTCGTCAGCAAGGACAACTTCTACGGCAAACGCAACATCGACGCCCACGCGTGGATCCAGGGCGACGCCTCGACCTTCTTCGGATGGAAGGTGCTACCCGCCGCCCCGGCGGGCGAGAACGTGAAACTGGTCCGCCGGGCGATGAACCGGATCGACACCGTCACCTGGGAGCGGGCCGCGCGGCAGGACGAGGTGAAGGCGTCGGGCCTGCGGGGGCGACCGGAGGTCGTCGCCGCTGCCCGCGCCAACGCCTATCGCTGCGTGACCCCCGACTGCGTGAACGCCCGGCTGGGGCCGCTCGTGTCGCCACCGATGCGCGTGGCGGGGCGCGGCCAGGGCGCCCGGCTGGTCTGTCCGCTGTGTCGACGCCCGGTCCAGGAGATCGAGACGGATACTGGGCAGGCGGTCGGGGACGCCTCGGGCGCGGCGTCGCCTGTGCCCTCGGCGTCGCCCATGCCCCCCGCGCCGCGGGACGCGCCGGCCCCCCGGGGAGCGACCGAGCCCCTGGACCTGGATGCCCCGGACCGGCAGGCGGGCCATGGCGAACCCGGGGAGGGAAGTCGCAGGACCCTGGCGGACGCGCTCGGGGACGCGCTCGCGGACGACGCCACGATCTTCGANGCTCCCGCCTACATCCCGCCCTCGGGCACCGTGGGGGCGCCGACCATCGTCGGCCTGCCCGTGCCGTCCGGCGCCGGGTGGGATGCCAGGGTGGTGGCGGGTCCGGTCGTGCTGAGGATCGAGGGNGGCGGCACCCATCGTCTCGTGACGTTGGAGGTGGGCACCACGGTCGTCCTTGGGCGCCATCCCGACCACAACCTCGGCTCGGAGCAGCTCGTCGACGTCACGGCCGGGCTCGGTAGCAGTTACGACTACATCAGCACCCGGCACGTGGAGATCACCCTCACGGCTGCCGGCACGGCGATGGTGGTCGACCGCTCCCACAACGGCACCAGTCTGGGCGACGACCGGCTGGTGCGTGACCTGCCCCGGGAGTGGCGTTTCGACGTCCCGCTCCACCTGGCCGGGTCGCTCGTGCGGGTCGGCCGGGTCAACGCGGCTGGGACGGCTGGGGCGGCCGAGGCAACCAGGGCGGCCGAGGCAACCAGGGCGGCCGGGCGGCCGGGCGGAACAGGCTGGCGGCTGACCGTCCGGCGCGGCGACGGCTCGTCGTTCGACACCCCGAACGTGGGACCCGGTGAACGCATTGTGCTGGGACGGCAACCGAACGCCGTGCAGCGGACGGCGGACGACCTGATCGTCGTCGACGTCTGCGACCGGCTGCAGATCGACGCCGCCGGCCGGGTCTCGCGGCGCCATCTGATGGTCGGCAACGAGCGCGACGGGACGGTGACGCTCACCGACCTGTCGACGAACGGCTCGTGGGTGGGTGCCCGGCGGCTGACGCCGGGCGTCGCCGAGAGGTGGGACGGCGAGGAGCCGGTCTGGCTGGTCCGCGACGTCGTGGGTCTGGAAGTGCATGTGACGGGACCCTGGCCGGCCGGCGGGGTGCTCGGGAACGGCGGACCTGGCGGCGGTGGGGTACCCGGAGGNGGCCGGTGAGTACGGTCGCCTCTGATTTGGAGATCGTCGAACGGTTGCGTTACGGGGCGTCCTTCGCGTCGGTGCCGCGCACCTGGGGCCGTGGCCGGTACCGCTGCGTGCGTCATCTCGCCGAGGGCGGCCAAGGTTACGTCGAGCTCGCCCGGGACGAGTGGAGCAACGCCCTGGTCGTCGTCAAGGGCGCATGGTGGGGCGGCCGCGACCACGACATCAATCCCGAGTACGCCAGGACCCAGTACGAGAAGCGCTCGATCGACGTCGAGGACGCGGTCGCCGTGCAGGCGGCGCTCGGCGAGATCACCCACGGGGTGCCGGCCCTGGTGGACGTCGTCTACGGGCCCTCGCCGACCCGGCACGACCATAACGCGCTCGTGACCGGGGGCAACGAGCGGGAGGTCGAGCGGTACAACCGTGAGGCGTTCATCGTCATGCAGTTCATCGGTGACATCGGGCAGATGGTGCCCACCACGCTTGACTCCCGGGTCACCGAGTCCGGCCCGCTCAGCGCCCGCCAGGTCGTTGAGCTGGCCGACCAGATCAGCGCCACGCTGGAGGCGATGCACACGATCCGACCGCAGCGGCTCTACCAGCACGAGGAACGGATCAGGGGGTACTGGGTCCACGGCGACGTCAAGCCGGAGAACATCCTCGTCGCTGGTGACCCACCCCGGTACTCGCTCGTCGACCTGTCGACGGCGGCGATCGTCGAGCCGTCGGCCAAGGTCATGCCCACCACCGCGACCCCGGGCTACGCCCNGCCGGGAGCCGAGCCGCTCAGCCCGCAGTACGACCTGCACTGCCTGGCGGCCACCCTGCTGTTCGCGCTGACCGGTGACCGCCCGGATGACTGGCTCGGCGGGGCGACCGAGGCCAGGTCGGCCGCGGACGCCGCCGGTTCCCGGGCTGATGCCGAGGCGCGGGACGAGAAGCTGCGGCAGCTGCGGGGTGAGCTCGCGGCCCGTCGCGTGCACCCCATGCTGATCCGCTTGATCNCCGACTGCCTGCCCGCCGATCCGCGTTTCCGGCTCGGCACCGCCACCGTGCTACGCGCGGAGATCGCCGCGGTGCGTACCGCGCTGGTCGCCCGCGAGGTCCTGTCGGATGAGGAGCCGCAACCGTGAGCTGGTGGAACCGGAGCGCGTGGGGGAGCCAGCCCGACGGCGAATCGAAGTCGAACCCGGGGGCGGCCCCGGACCGCGGAGCGGGCTCGAACGGCAGGGCCTTCCAGGGCGGTCGGACGGGATCGACCGGCGCGGCGTCTTCGGGTGGTGGCGGGTATTCGGGGAGCGCGGCGTCTTCGGGTGGTGGCGGGTACCCGGGCGGCACCGCGGGCCCCGCCGGCGCGGACGACTTCGACGACTTCGACGACTTCGCGGACCCCGAGCCGCTCCCCGCCGGACCCGCCGGCGCGGACGACTTCGACGACTTCGACGACTTCGCGGACCCCGAGCCGCTCCCCGCCGGACCCGCCGACGGTGCCGCGCAGGCGCAGCGGGGACACCGCCCGGCGCGGACCGCAGGCGCGCGGTCCGCGCCGGGCGCGCCGCCGGCGGAAGTGGCGGAAGTGGCGGAAGTGGCGGACCAGCGTCCGGCGGTCGTGGGCCGCAGCGGCCGGACCTGGCGGGAGATGCCCCGGCGGATCCGCGGCGCCGGGGCCGACTGCCGGGTACGCCTGGTCAGCCTCGCCGGGCTGGGCTTCGGCGCCCTGCGTACGGCCGGCGCGGGCGGCCCGTCGACGCTACGGGTCGGCATGGAGCTGCTCTCGCTCGGCAACCCGCTGACCCCCCTGCTGCTCGACATCGTCGACGGCCCCGACGGGGTGCCCACGGGCTACGAGGCGCCCACGGGTTACATCACGAGCTGGGCGGCCGGCCCGCTCACCGACCCGCTCGAGCGGCAACGCGGCGACGACAGCATGGCCGCGCAGCTCGCGAACGGCGAGTTCGTTGCCCCCGCGGACGTCATGGACATGCTCGCCCCGCTCGGCGCGCTGCTCGACGACGCCGCGACCCAGCTCGGCGTCGTTCCCGTCGAACTCAGCCCGGATCATCTCGTGCACTGCCGGGGATCGCTGCGGCTGGTCGGGTATGGCCGCCACGGGTACGCGCCGGCCCGGGGGGTGATCCCGCCCGCGTCCGAACGTAGCCAGGACACGGTGGAACTGCTCGGCGACGACGTCCCGGCACCGGACGCCCCGCTGGAGGAGTGGCGGGCGGCGCAGGCCCGATCGCTGGCCCGGCTGATCGGGTGGTTGTCCACCGGCCGCCGACCGACCGCCTACGGCGCGGTGACGGGCGGGTCGCGGGCGACGCGCGAGCAGGCGGTGGACCGGTACCTGCGGGGCTGCGGGATCGACGCCCGGGTTGCCGACCTGCAGCCCGGCCGGCTCCGGGAGGAGCTCACGACGCTGGCCGCCGCGGCGCGGCGCGCGAAGATCACCGAAGATCTCGCCGCCTCCGACGTCATCATCGCCTACCATCACGACACCGCGGCCCGTGGCGGGTTCGGCGACCGCAACCCCCNCTTCGAGCGGGGCCTGGTCGGCGGGACGTACCTGGGCACGGTCGACCGGGTCGACCCCCGGTTCGTCGTGATGAAGCTCAGGTACGGCGTCCGGGTGTTCGTGCCGCGCTCCGGCACCGGGTTCGACGTCGATCTCACCACCGTCCTGCAGGCCGGTGAGCAGCGCCCGGTGACGGTGCGCCGTTTCGACGAGACGCTCACCCCGCGTGGCGATCCCAAGGGCCTGCGGGGAGTGTTCGCGCCGACGGGGACGGAGGTCATGACAGCCGAGCGCCGGGTCAACCCGGAGCCGGTGCGCCTCGCGGCGAGCCTACAGTCCGGGCGGGCGGCGGTCGGCGTGGCCGCCTTCGAGGCCGCGGACCTGTCCAGCCCGCTGGCCGGCCTGCTCGGCGGTTCCGGCTGGCTGCTCTGCCCGCCCGACGACCTCGCCCGGACCCTGGTTGCGCTGCGACGCCTGCGGTCCGCGCATCGGGCACCGGACGGCGCGGTGCCCGATCCGGCCCGGATCATCGCCTTCGGTGTCGACCCGGCGGCTCTGACCGAACCGAAGGTTCTGGCGAGCGCCGGCCAGCCGGTGGAGTTCGCGCTGCCGCTGCTCGACGAGGACGGCCAAGCCCACGCTCCGCGCGCCTGGCGGGACCTGCCGCTGGTCGATGACGTCTCGTTGCAGGGGCTGCGCAGGCGCATCGGAGCGACGGCGGGGCAGAGCGCGGCCCGGCGGCTGTTCGCCGCGGCCTTCGCGCACCTGCTGGTGAACCCGGACGAGAGTGCCCTCGCGGCCGACACCGGCAGCCCGCAACGCGGTGGGCGTAGCGCAGTCATGACGATGCTGCAGGAGATCGGTCGGGCGTTCGCCGGGCGGCCGGACCTGATTGTCACGGTCACCGCGGAGCTCGCCGAGCAGCAGAGCGTCCTGGCGGCCCGGGACAGCGCGAAGATGCTCGACGAGCTCGCGGCGGTCCTGCGGCCGCTGCCGGCCGAGCGCCGGATCGTCATCGACGTGATGCGGCTGGTCAGGCGGGAGCGGATCCGGCCGGAGACCCGCCGGATGCTGCTCGCCGAGACGCTGCCCGCGATCGGTGTCCTCACCGGTTGCTGGGGTGACGTCTGGCAGATCACCGCGGTCGGCCTGACCGAGCTGACCGAGGCCCTCGAACGGGTGGCCGCGACCGGGCAGGTGCTGGCCCGGGCACCCCGACTTGACCGCGACGCGGTCGTCTCGCTCGCGGTCGCCGGCGCGGCGCCGGCGGTGGTGCGGTGCGCGCCGCTGCTGCCCGTCGATCTGATCCGGGAACTCACGGAACGTGCCCGGGTGACGCCCGAGGTGCTGCGGGGGGGAACCAGCCCGGTGAGTGGGCGGCCCGGCAGCGGCATCGTCCACCGGATCGAGCTGCTCGCGCGGGCCGGCGCCGATGCGGTGCCCGGACTCACCGAGGACGAGGTCCGCCGGTTCGTGCTCGACGGCGGTGTGGACGGCGGTGTGGACGGCGGCGTGGACGGCGGCGTGGACGGCGGCGTGGAGGGCGGCGTGGAGGAGGGCGCGACTGCCTCCGCCGAGGACGTGTCGGCCCCGGTCGCGGACCCGCGGGCCGCATTCGCCGACACCCTGGTCGTCGCCCGTGACCCGGACTGGATACCGGACTGGTGCGCGGCCCTCGCGGCCGCCGGCGGGCTGGCTGCCGACGAGGTGCGGGACCGGGCGATCGAGGAGAACCTCCTGGCCGGACCGGGTCCGGTGCCGCCGTCGCGGTGGGACCCCGACATCGCCAGGTGCCTTGCCGAACGGTGGGAGACGACGAGCCTGGCCGAGCTGATCGAGCTCGGGCGGGTGCTGGCCGCGGGTGACCTGCTCTGGATCCGCTCGGTGGCCGTCACGGTCGGGGTGTCCGTGTCGGAGGTGGTCGACGCGGCACTCGCCCAGCGCCTGCTCGGCCAGGCGCGGCCACCGTCACCATCCGACTGGTCCCATGCGGACGTCGCCTCCTACCTCACCGAACGGTGGACCGCGGTGCCGTTGGTGGCGTTGCTCGACGTGGCCCGGGACCTGACGCGGTCGAGTGTCGGCTGGCTGCGCGCGGTGGCCGACGCCGCCGCGGTCCCGGTTTCCAGCGCGATCGACCGGGCCGTCGCGGAGGGCGTCCTTGGCGAGGCCTCGCCGACGGACGCGGCGCTGCCGCCGCTGATCGCCGGTTACGTCGCCGCACGCTGGGACGAACGGTCGCTGCGGGACATCATGGCGACGGTCCGGGTCCTGGTGGACGGCGACCTGGAGTGGCTGCGCTCCTTCGGCGCCGCGCTCGGCGCGAATCCGGGCGACCTCGTCGACGAGGCCGTCACGGCGGGCCTGCACCAGGCCGACCCNCCNCCCGATCCCGTCTGGTGGGCCGATCCGCGCGTCGTCGCGTTCGCGCGATCCCGGTGGGGCGTCCTGCCGCTCGACACCCTGCTGAAGATCGTCCGATGCCTCGCCGTCGAGGACATCGTCTGGACCACGCAGTTCGCCGAGCTTGTCGCGGCGGACCCGTCGACGGTGATTGAGACCGCCTTCCAGGAGAACCTGCTCGGCAGGCCGGGCATGTCGGCGTGGGCGGTGGCCCTGTTAGACGACGACGTCGTCGGGCTGTACCTGTCCCGGCGTTGGGGCATCCATCCGCTCGCCGAGACCCTGAACAGGGCCAGCCTGATCGGGGCGGCGCGCGACTGGCTGGTCCGGCTCGCCCGGATGTCCGGACAGGACGTGGCCGACGTGCTCGACACCGCGATCGCGGAGGGCGTCCTGCGCCGCGGGGCGCCCTCCGCGCCCCCCTCGCTGGAGGGTGTCTCCGCGCCCTATCTGGCCGCCCACTGGGGCACGATGCCGCTGCCCCGGCTGCTCGTCGAAGCGGCGCGCGCGGCCCGGGGCGAGTCGGACCCCACGGGACCCCTCACCACCGGTCCGGCGGGGCCGGCCACCACGGGTTCATCCGGTTCATCCGGTTCGTCCGGTCGGGTTGCCGGTTCGTCCGCGTCCTTCGCGGCGGAGGTCGCGTCGCTGGTCGCGCTCGACCCGGCTACCGTCGCCGCGACCTGCGGTGCCCGCCTGGTGCGGGTGGCCGCCGCGCTGCACGGGGCGCCGCGCCTGGTGTCGGCGCTGGGCGCGTTGGACCCGCCCGCCCGGGCCTGGTTGTTGGCGGTCGCCGACCTGCTGCCCGCGGGCGCGGCCGAGGTGGATCTGGCCGTCGCCGCCACCACGGACGACCCGGTCGCCGTGGTCGGCCTGGCTCTGGAGCACGGCATATCGGTGACCGAGGCCGCTGCCGCGGCCGCGTGTCTCGGCCGGGTACCCGAGGCCGACCGGCCGGTGCTCGCGCCGCTCGGGGGGCTGCTCGCCCGGATACCCGTGGCCGTGCTGGCGACACTCGCCTCGCTCGACCTGGAACCCGCGGTGCGCCGGGCCCTGGCCGACGTCGAACAGGCACATCCGGGCGCCGTGGACGTGGTCGCGCGGCACGGGGCGTCGGCGGCGACCATTGTCACCGGGCCCCGGTCGCAGGCGATGATCTCGCTGCTGCAGCGGATCGAGCCGACACCGGGACTCGTGCCGTGGATCCTGACCGCGGGTCCCGAGGCGGCGGTCGCGGTCGCCACGGCCGGTCCCGGTGTCATCGACGTCGCCGCCCGGGCCGCCGACGCCTGGCGGCGCGGCGACGTCACCGGCCCACTCGCCGCAATCAAGGCCGCCTGGGAGGCGACCGGCCCGACGGACCGGGTCTGGCCCGTCCCGGCCGCGGGCGTCAGCCGCCGGGGTGACAACCTCATCCGGCTGGCCATCACCGTCTATCCCCTCGCGGCGCGGGGACGTTCGGCCAGTGAGATCCTGAGCATCCTCGCGCGCTGACCCGCGGCCACCCCGCCCGCTACCCGCCCGCCCACCCCGCTGTCACGCATGCCGCCGTCACGCACGCCGCCGTCACCGCTGTCGTCATTGTCACCGCGGCGGGGGCGGCACTGCTAACCTGGACGACATGCAGCGCGCTGGCCTGACGACGACGCCGGAGAGTGTCCCGGCGCGCTGACAGCCGTTCTTCTGTCGAAGCCCCGGGGTGGATGCCCCGGGGCTTCGCCTTGTGGTCACCCGCCCTACCTGCCGCGAGGTGAGGAGACCACGGTGTACGACCACCGCAAGCTCGGTCGCGAGCTGGAACTTTTCGATACCGACCCGCTGATCGGGTCGGGTCTGCCGTACTGGCTGCCCGCCGGTGCCGTCGTACGGCACACCCTGGAGGAGTACATCCGTGGCGTGGAGCGTCGGGCCGGTTACCGGCACGTGTACTCGCCCGTGCTGGGCAAGCGGGAGCTGTACGAGATCTCCGGCCACTGGTCCCATTACCGGGACGACATGTTTCCGCCGATGGATCTCAGCGGGGAGCGGCTTGGCGGGGAGCGGCTTGGCGGGGAGCGGCTTGGCGGGGAGCGGCTTGGCGGGGAGCGGCTTGGCGGGGAGCGGCTTGGCGGGGAGCAGATGGTGCTGCGGCCGAGCCTCTGCCCGCACCACGCGTTGATCTACCGCTCCCGCGCGCACAGCTACCGCGATCTCCCACTCCGGATGGCCGAACTGGGTGGCATGTACCGCTCCGAACTGTCGGGGGTACTGGGCGGGCTGACCCGGGTGCGGGCGATCCAGCTGAACGACGCGCACATCTTCTGCGCTCCGGAGCAGGTCGCCGACGAGGCGCGCGCGGCGCTGGAGCTGATCCGCGAGGCCTACGGCGCGTTGGGTGTCAGCCCGGCCCGCTACCGGCTCTCCCTGCCGGGGCCGGGCGGGAAGTACGTCGGCGACCCCGGCATGTGGCGGCGGTCCGCCGCCCTGCTGACCGAGGTCCTCGACGCCGCGGGGGTGGCCTACGAGGCCGTGGAGGGGGAGGCGGCCTTCTACGGCCCGAAGATCGACGTTCAGATCGTCGACAGTGCCGGCCGTGAAGCCACCCTGTCCACCGTGCAGATCGACTTCCATCAGCCAGAACGGTTCGATCTGCGCTACGCGGGCCCGGACGGCGCGATGCGCCGGCCGGTCATGGTCCACCGCAGCGTTATCGGCAGCGTGGAGCGGGCCGTGGCCCACCTCATCGAGTCGCACGGCGGTGCCTTTCCACCATGGCTTGCGCCCGTGCAGCTGGTGGCCCTTCCGATCTCCGACGCCGAGGTACCCCACGCCCTCGCGCTGGTCCGGCAGGCGGCCGACCGGGGACTGCGGGCCGAGGCCGCCGGTCCGCAGCGCGGCACCCTGGGCGCGCGGGTCCGGGCCGCTCGTCTGGTGCCCTACCAGGCGATCATCGGTGCCCGGGAGGCAGCCGACGAGCGGGTCTCCCTGCGGTTGCGGGACGGGCGCCGCCTAGAGGCCCGGCCCGCCGCGGAAGTCCTGGCCGGCATCGACCTCCTGACAAGCGCGCACAGCACTGATCTATGGACCGATCCCCGGGGACAGGCCGGGGGCAGGTAGGGAATTCGGCGTTTGCCGACGATGTTTGCCGACGATGTTTGCCGACGATGCCGATCATTGAGGCCGGCGAAGAGTCGAACTCGAGCCGATTCGGACCGTCAGCAGCAATATATACCGGCCGCGCCCGGATGAAGTCCTGGCGGGTGGCCGACGGTCCGTCGCGCCGATGATGGGTATGGCTGGGAGCAACCGAAGAGGCCGGACCGAAGAGCCGGTCGGTGCCCATCCTGGACCCTGGAGGATCGGCTCGCCGACCGGCGGGAGCGGNGAACAGGAGGNCGCGGNGCCGTGATCCCAGATGAGGAGATCAACGAGTTGTTCGCCGTCCCGAGCCCGTGCGCGACGCTGTACCTGGGCCTGTCCGATCAGATGGACGGGATTGCGGCGGATCGGGCGGTCCGGTGGCGGCGCCTGCGCGACAGCCTGGCCGCCGACGGGGCGGATGGCGCGACGCTGGGCGCGTTGGACGAGGTTGTGGCGTCCCTCGGCCCGCAGAACGCCGCTCTCGCGGCGTGCGCCGCGGATGGCAGGGTGGTCTGGTGTCATCGGCTGCGACGGAAGGTGGCGGACCGGGCCGTCTGGGGCTCGCTGCCCTGCACGTTGCCGATGCTTGCCTACCGGCAGAGCAGCGTGCCCTGTGTGGTCGTGCTCACCGACCGGACGGGCGCCGACCTGCGGGTGGCCGGGGACGGACTGCGGTTCGCCGGTGAGGTCGTCGGCTCCGACGACGAGATCGAGCGCAATGCCCCCGGCGGCTGGTCGCAGCGCCGCTACCAGGATCGTGCCGAGGACTCGTGGGATCACAACGCCGCGCAGGTCGCCGAGGCGGTGACCGAGCTGACCGAGCGGGTGGACGCCGCGCTGGTGGTTCTCGCGGGAGACGTCCGGGCCGTGCAGCTGCTGCGCAAGCATCTGCCGCCCCGGGTGACCCCGCTGGTCCACCAGCTCGAACACGGGGGACGTCACCCCGGGCGGAGCGACCGGTTCCATTCCCAGGAGGTGCGGGAGCTGGTCGAGGCCGAGGTTCGCGACCGGACCCGCGCCGTGCTCGACCGCTTCGCCGAGGACCGCGCACACGGCCGGGCGGTCGACGGGGTGCCCGCGACGTTCGCCGCGCTCGTCCGCGCTCAGGTGGGCACGCTGCTCGTCGTCGACGACCCCGGCGACGACCGGGCCGCCTGGTACGGGCCGGAGCCCGGGGACGTCGCCACCGAGCCGGGCGCGCTGGCCCGGCTGGCCCGCCGGGCCGGGTCACCACCGACCACCGGCCGGTTGGCGGATCTGGCCGTGCGGGCCGCTTGGGGCACCGGCGCGGCCGTGCGGGTCCTGCCCGCCGATCTGCCCGGCGCACCGACCGACGGTCTCGGTGCCCTGCTGCGCTACCCGTCCCCGTGACCTGTGTCGAGCGCGTCGATGAACTGCAAAGACGACGGGGTGGCGACCACCCGCACGTCCCAGCCGGCGGACCGCACCTGCCTGACGAAGGCGGGAAGGTCCCCGGCGGGGTACCCGCCACCGCAGGCGACTACGTAGAGATTGCGATTTCCGTCGGTCATGGCGAAACCTCATTGTGGTTGGGTTGGAAGATCGCTGCGGTTTTCGTTTCGTCGAGAACTCTCCCGTGTCGCGCCTCGTCATCGGGGCAGGAAATACTTTTCTATATCGAAAAATCAAAAGTTATCAACACCCGGATCCGGGTGCGAGGCGGATCCGGGTGCGGGTCGTCCCTGCAGGGGCGGGGCAGGTCAGATCCGGGTGAAGGCCTCCGCGTCACGACGGAAGCGGTCCAGCTCGGTAAGACTGATCGTCGGCCGGGCCAGCCGGGCGGCGTCCAGCAGGTCCTGTGTGCTCAACGGGGTCNCCGTCGGGCCGTGGCCGCCCCCGCCGCTTTCCGCTCCCGCCCCGGTGCCGACCTTCACCCCGTCGGCGGCCCGGTGGAAGGCGGCGGCAGCGGAGCGCTGCACGACCGCCGAGAGATCGGCCGGCGTGAACAGGTCGGTGGCCGCGACGACGGCGTCCAGATCGATGTCCTCCTTGTTTGCGACCCGGTCGAGCAGCCCATCGAGCAGCACCCGGCGCCCCTTGGCGTCCGGCGGTCCGACGGGGAGGACGAGATCGAACCGGCCGGGCCGGATGAACGCGGGATCCAGCGCCGAGACCGCGTTGGTCGCGCAGATCAGCAGCCGGCCCTGCACCCCGCGGAACTGCGGGATCGCCTTGAGCAGTTCGTTGACGACGGACTGGTTCTCCGGTCGGGTCTCCCGCGACTGGGCGATCTCGTCGACCTCGTCGATGAACACGACGACCCGCTCGACCCCCATGAGGTCGTTGATCGCTGACCGCAGCTCGGCGGCGAGCCCACTGCCGCCGGAGGCCAGCCGTGAGGGCAGCAGCTCGACGAACGGCCATNCCAGCCGGGCGGCGACCGCCCGGGCGAAGGACGTCTTACCGGTGCCGGGCGGCCCGAACAGCAGCATCGCCGTCGGGATGACGACTCCGTACGCCTCGGCGAGCTCCCGTTCCCGAACCGGCAGCAGCAGCCGCTTCTCGATGAGCGCGCGCTCCTCCTCCATCCCGGCGAGGTTGGACCACTCGGAGGCGCTCAGCAGCGCGCCGCCCCACCGCTCGACGGTGGAGACGTCCGCCGGGCGCAGGGGAATCTGCTTGTCATAGAGTACCTGCCCGGTAGCGGTGAAGCCGCGGTTGAGGAACGCCTCCTCACCCGGCTGCCCGGGGGTGATCAGCGTGGTGATCCGCCGGCAGCCGGCGTGCAGGAGCAGGTTTTCCACGCTCTGCAACAGGCTGGAACCAATGCCGTGGTGACGCCAGGCGGGCGCGATGGCGACCGTGAGCACCCGGCCTTGGCCGCCCTCCTTGCGCCCGACCGCGGCACCGACGAGATGCTCGCCCGCGACGGCGACCACCGCGGGGGACTCGGTCTCCGGGAGTTCGTGCCGCAGCGCCAGCACGGTGTCGGTGAGGTTGATGGGCGGGCCGCCCGGGGTGCTCCTCACTTCCTCCAGCAGGCGTACTGTCGCCGCGTAGTCGACGGTCTCGTAGGGACGGATGTGCCAGATGGGCACGCTGGCTCCTTCAAGTCGGTCACCGACGGATCGTCGACTCGACAATGCCCTTCTGCTCCGCCCCGATCAGCAGGGACTGACGAAGCTTTCTGACGGGACCTTGGGACCGCCACCCCCGGCCGAAGGCAATCTCCGTGCCTGTATGTGCCCTCCCTGGGCGGGGCAGCCCCTACTCCTCCAGCCTTGCCGGCAGCTGTTCGACGAGTGACGCGAAATCACCGGCGCTGAGAATCAGGTTGAGCATAAGGCGGGTTCCCCCGCCGGGAATACAGGGTGGCAGGGGCCGATGCGGTGTCGGTCGAGGCGCGGTCGCGGCCGGTGGACCGTTCGCTCATCACAAGGCCACGATGCGGCCGTGACACGTTGGCCTCTCCGTAAAGGGGCGGTAACATCACGTTCCTAGGGTTGCGCGTCATGAGCGAGTTGACACGACGTAATCTGTTCCGGCACGGCACGGCGGCGGGGGCCGTGGTGGTCCTGTCCGCCGAAGCGTTCAACCTGCTGGCGGCGAGCCCGGTGGGCGCGGCGACGGGAGGCTACGGGCCGCTGGTGGCCGACCCGGCCGGCAAGCTCGATCTTCCCGCCGGCTTCCATTACAAGGTGATCGCGAAGGCCGGTACCTGGGGTCAGGCGCCCTACAACGAGCCGTTTGACCGGCTCGACGATCCGGGTAGCCCGCCGTACCCGACCAAGTTCGACGGCACCGGCTCGTTTCCTGGGACGCAGGGCGGGACGATTCTGGTGCAGAACCACGAGCAGGACGCGGTGAACCCGGGCGCGCAGTTCACGCCGGTGGTGCCCAAGACCACCGGGGCCGCGGTGTACGACGGGTCGGCCACGAACGCGTTCGGTGGCACCACGAACATCGTGCTGGACGTCAACGCGAACGTGCAGCGTCGCTACGTGAGCCTGGCCGGCACGATCCGCAACTGCGCCGGCGGGGTCACCCCCTGGGGTGCGTGGCTGACGTGCGAGGAAACAGAGTCGATCATCAGTGGTGGCAAGCGGCACGGCTATGTCTTCGAGGTCGACTCGCTGGGCCGCCGCACCACCGGGGCGCCGTTGACGGCGCTGGGCCGCTTCGCGCATGAGGCGGTCGCGGTCGATCCCAAGACCAACTTCGCCTACCTCACCGAGGACGCGAGCGGCCCGAACGGCCTGCTCTACCGGTTCCGCCCGACCCGGGCGACGGGCCAGTTCGGTGACTACGCGGCGGGCGGCTGCCTGGAGGCGCTGCAGGCCTGGACCGCGGCCGGCAACCCGATCGACGACCTTTCCCAGATCACCAAGGTCGGCACCAGCCTGACAGTGAAGTGGGTGCCGGTGCCTGCTCCCGACCCGGACGGGACCGACGCCTCGCCCTCGATCCGCAAGCAGTTCGCCTACCCGGGCCGCCCCGCCACCCTGGCGGCGGCCAGCCCCGACCGGGTGACCCGGTCGAAGAAGTTCGAGGGCGCCTTCTGGGCCCGGGACGCGGCCTGGATCAACGCCAGCTATGCCAAGAAGGCCGACCTGCCCGCCTCCGTCAGCTACCCCGCGCTGCCCCCCACCGTCCACGATGGCCAGGTGTGGAAGTACCAGCCCGCCGCCGAAACCCTGACTCTCGTCGCGCTGCTGCCGTCCCACGAGGCCGCGGACGACTACGACACGCCCGGAGTCTTCGACGGGCCCGACAACCTGTGCATCACCCCGCATGGTGGGGCGTTGTTGTGTGAGGACGGCGACGGGCTCAACTACGTGGTCGGCCTCGACCGCCAGGGCAGCCCCTTCGCCTTCGCCCAGAACAAGATCCTGTTCCAGGATGGTGCCGACAAGATCTACCGGGAGTTCGTCGGCTCCTGCTTCTCCACCAACGGCCGTTACCTGTTCGTCGCCACCCAGGACCCGGGCATCGCCTACGCCGTCACCGGCCCCTGGCACACCGTCTGATCTCACCCGAGGCCTGATCTCACCCGCGGCGGCCCGGCCGTCCGTCCCCAGGCGCGGTCGGCCAGGTCTCGCGGTCGGCCAGGTCTCGCGGTCGGCCAGGTCTCGCGGTCGGCCAGGTCTCGCGGTCGGCCAGGTCTCGCGGTCGGCCAGGTCTCGCGGTCGGCCAGGTCTCGCGGTCGGCCAGGTCTCGCGGTCGGCCAGGTCTCGCGGTCAATGGCCCGGGCAGGCGGGGGCCGGGCAAGGGGCAAGGCGGTGCCAATCGAGGTGATCACGCACCGCCGGGCCGCGGCCCATAGCAGCGACGGCGCTCAGGCCAGCAGCGACCGGCCCAGGTGGTCGCTCGCGTCCCGGACACCGGGGAGCACGAAGAAGTAGCCGCCACCGGTCGGGCTGATGTAGTCGACGAGCGGCTCGTCGATGAGCCGGGTCTGCGTCGCCTCGAACTGCCGGATGATGTCCTGCTGGTAGCAGCAGAAGACCAGGCCCATGTCGAGGTTGCCGTTGCTGTCTGTTCCCCGGTCGTAGTTGAAGCCGCGGCGCAGGATGCGGGAGTTGTCGGTGGCCGCGGTGCGCGGGTTGGCGAGCCGGATGTGCGCGGTGAGCGGGATGGCCGTGCCCTTGGGGTCGCGGGCGTAGTTGGGAATGTCGGTCTCCGCGGTGCCGTCCAGCGGTGCCCCGGTGTCCCGTCGCCGGCCGATCATCGTTTCCTGCTCGTTGAGGGAAACCCGGTCCCAGAATTCCACCAGCATCCGGATGATGCGGACGACCTGGTAGGAGCCGCCGGTGGTCCAGCGCGGCTCGCCCGCACCGTCCACCCAGACCAGCCGGTCCATGTCGGCGGCGCTGGTCACATCGGGGTTGACGATGCCGTCCTTGAAACCGAGCAGGTTTCGCTGCGCGCCGGCTGGCCGGGGCTGGCTGTGGAAGCCGTCGATCCGCCACCGCAGTTGCATGCCGCCGCGGGTGTGCCGGGCGATGTCGCGCAGCGCGTGCAACACCGTGTCCCGGCTGTTCGCACACAGCTGCAGGCTGAGATCGCCGTGGCAGTCGGCGGGGTTCAGGTTGTCGTTCGGGAAGGTACGCATCGGCGCCAGCCGCCGGGGACGCCGGTCGGCCAGGCCGAACCGGCCGTCGAACAGGGAGGCGCCGACCCCGACCGTGACGGTGAGCGCGTCCGGGGGCACGGTCGGCCCGAGGACCCCGCTGTCCGACGGTGGGGCGACGGTGCCCAGGTCGGCCGGAGCACCGCCGGCGGTGAGGAACCGGGCCCGGGCGGTGATCGTCTTGAACAGGTCGGTGAGCGCGGCCCGGTCGTCGGCGATGACGTCGAAGGACGCGAACATGGCCGCGGCCGGCTGCGGGGTGAGGATCCCGGCCTGATGCACGCCGTGGAAGGGAACCACCTCGTCGGAGCTTCCGCTGGCGGCCGCGGCGGCCGGCGCGGCGGNNNNGAGCACCGCAGCGCCGGTTCCGGCCGCGACGGTGGTGGCGCTGCCCGCGGCCGCGGCGCCCGCGGCGAAGGCTCCGGCGAGGAAGGAGCGGCGTCCCATCCGCCCGCCGTCGGACCCGGGGCTCATCCGGTACTCCTGATCTCGAGGATGTCGGGGATCGGCGCGAGGGTCTCCAGCAGCGCGCCCAGGCTGCCGTTCAGCTTCTGCCGGTCGGCGAGTGGCAGCCGTCCCGGCGGGATCCAGGTGCCGTGTGGGTTGCCGNCCCGCCGCACCAGCGCGCCGAAGGCGCCCAACTGCTGGCGGGCCGCGGTCAGCGCGGCGGGCGACCGGGTCTGCAGCACCGGCGCGATCACGGTGAGCAGTTCCCGGGTGCCGTCCACGTTTGCGCTCGCGGTCGCCAGAGCCGTGCCGCTGCCCTGATCGGCGGCGCCGGTGAGCTGGAACTGCAGCGTGTTCTCCAGCACTTCGTGGGTGCGCAGGGCCAGGTCGTTCGGATCGAATTCCTGGGTGGGGAATGCCGCCCGCAGCCCCGCTACGTCGCTGGACAACCCGACCGCCGACGCGGCCAGCGAGGCGGCCGACTCACCGTGCCACAGCCCGTACTCGATCCGGTAGAAGCCGGTGAAGTCTGGGTCGTGCACTCCGCCGGGCAGCCCGGCAGGCAGTCCGTTGATCTTGGAGTCGAAGTCCCCGAAGGTGCCGTAGGCGGCGCCCAGGCGCTCGTAGTCGAGGTGGGCGGGCAGCCAGTCCCGGCGGGCCGCGTCCAGGTCGCCGTGTTCCACGTCCGCGCGCAGCGTGTCGACGCTGCCCTGCAACGTCACCAGGCCGACGGTGACGAAGGCGCGGTAGCCGCGCAGCGGGCCGCTCATGGTCTCTGCCGTCACGGGGAGGATGGAGGCGGCCCCGCTGGCCGCGCCCGCCACCCGTTGACTCGCGGACAGCAGCCGCTTACCGCCGTCCGGCAGGCATTCCCAGGCATAGGTNCCCCCGCCGATGGTGGCCGACAGGGTTCGGGTGGTTCCGGGCGCCAGCAGTTCGATCTCCGCATGGATGGCACCGGTCGCCGGGTCGATGAGGCGGACCTCCGCCGTTTGGGCGCTGCTGTTGTGGACGGTGAACGTCTGCCTGCCCGACCGGGGCGCCGCCCAGCCTGCCGCGCAGGAGCCGCCGGTCACCTCGATCGTCCCGCCGCTGCCGCCGCTGGACGACGGGCCGAGCGCGAGGATCGTGGCGCCGGCGGCGAGGGCCGGCACCGCGACGATGGCGGCCGGCAGCGCCCACCGCGGCAGCCGGTGGCCAGCCGACGCCCCTGTCGGGGCCGGCGGGGGCGTCAGGGGCGTCGGGGCCGGCGTGCGATCGGAACTCTTGGCGGCGGGGACGGCGGCCGGTTCTCCTGGCTGTGCTGGCTGTGCTGGTTGGGGGGCGCGGGTGCCGCGGACGAACAGGGCCAGTACCACCACCAGGTAGGCCAGGTAGCCGGTGACCTGCAGCGCCGTCATCCGCGGAGTGATGTTGAAGACGCCCTCGACGAGCCTGGCGTACCAGGAACTCGGGTCGAAGGTGGTCCGCAGGTCGAACAGGACCGTGTCGAAGCCGGGGAGGGCACCGGCCTCCTGGAGGTCGCGCAGACCGTACCCGGCGACACCCGACGCGACGACGATGAGCCCGATGCCGGTGAACGTGAAGAACTTGGTCAGGTTGATCTTCACGGCGCGGTAGTACATCCCCACGCACAGCCCGGCGGCGATGAGGAGCCCGGCCGCGGCGCCGATCAACGGACCGGCCGACTCGCTGGCGCCGCGGGTGGTCGTCCAGATGAACAGGGAGGTCTCCACNCCCTCCCGGGCCACCGCCAGGAAAGCGGTCAGGATCAGCACGCCGGGCCCGAGTGCCAGCGCGGCGGTGACCTTGCCCTTGANCTCGCCGGACAGGGCGCGGGCCGACCGCCGCATCCAGAAGATCATAACGGTGACGAAACCGACCGCTACGAGGCTGAGGCTCCCGCTGAACACCTCCTGCGCCGCCGTGGACATGGACGCGGCGGCAAATGTCAGCACGGCGCCGAAGCTCGCCGACAGGGCGATGGCGGCGAGCACGCCCGTCCACACCAGCGGCAGGCGGGAGCGTTCGTCGGCGCGGACGAGCGTCGCGACCAGGATCGAGACGATCAAGCCTGCCTCGAGGCCCTCGCGCAGCCCGATGAGCAGGTTCGGGAGCACATCACCCCACACGTCCGATTCCTTTCGGTCCGCCGCGTAGCCGGCTTCACGGAACGTACCAGAGACGGAGGTTAGCCTAACCNGCTTTAGGTGAACCTTACTTAGGATTATGGATCAGTAACTGGCAACCGGCGGGGTGGGCATGATCGTCGGGATCGGTTGTGCTCGCCTGGGTAGAAGCTCACTGCGGGTGGCTCTGTCCGCACCTCGCAAACAGTCGTGGCGCGGAGAGCCCAGGAGAGCCCAGGGCACGCTGAGCCCAGCTGGAAAGGGGTTCACCGGCATGGTCAAGATCTCGGCCCCCTTCGCGGCAGAGATCGATCTCGGTCAGCTCCGGTACCCATCCTTCGCCGGTGGTCCGGAGGTCCGGTGGTCCGGAGGTCCGGTGGTCCGGAGATCCGGTGGTCCGGAGGTCCGGCGGTCTACGAAGGAGTGCCGAGTGCGACGGGCCGGGGCGCTGGCTCCTGGCCGCCCAGGGCGTCAGGCGGCGATGGGCGCGACGGTCGGCCGGGCCAGCACCAGGTAGTCCGAGACGGACAGGGCGACGGACAGGTCGAGCCGTCCGGCGTTGAAGTAGATCTCGTCGTGGATAAGCAGGCCTTCGTCGACGATGAGGTCCAGCTCGGGGGAGAAGACGAACGGGGTGATGGATCCGCTGACGCTGCCCGCCAGACGTTCGGCGACCTCACGGGCGGCGAACGAGGCCTCTCGGCCGCCATACCGGTCGGCCAGCGCGTTCAGGTCGACCCGACGGTCACCGGGGACCACGGCGAGCACGTAGCGCCGGGAACGCCTGCCCGTTGCCACCCGCACCACGAGGGACTTGGCGGCCTGCTGGAGGGGGTGGCCACGCAGCCGGCTGGCGACGTCGGTGTGACCCTCGGGCGGATGCGGGATCATCCGGTAGGACACCGAGCCGGACTCGAACAGATCGGTCAACCGCCGGAAGACGTCTCGGTCGTCACGCATCCGCCCCACTCCAAGGGCGAGTGACGGCAGGTTGGGGGTGGCTCGGACGACAAAGCATTGCGCCTCCGCGGTCAGAGATGGTGAACGGACAGCCGACAGTTACCCGACGGCGCGCATGGCATGGCGCCAGGTCGACCGGGTACACGATTGCGCACGGCCCTTTCAACGCACAACGTTCTGCCTCGATCACCTCGTTGATGGACGCCCGGCTGCCGGCGTGCGGTGGAACGCACTCTTCGCCTTCCGGCCAATCCTCGGCGTTGAGCAGCAGTGGATGGGGTATTCCCGGGGAGCCCGGCCAGGCAGAGCACCGCTTGGCCGGGGCTAATCCGCGGTTTTCAAGCTTACGCCGGGGCCGGTGCGGCGCGAACACCCGACTCCGGCGACAACACGCGTGTTCAACTGCGCCACCGCTGCAGTCGAACATCCTGGTGTTTACCTGGGAACCTTGACGAGACACGACTCGAAAGTCCCACTCGTGATGGGCGGTGCCCGGCTCGCCGTACTCTCCGAGAGGCACTATGAGGTATGAGCCGTTTGTGAAGGCACCAATAGTGACACCCGGCGGTCCCTGCCGGAGCGGCCTTCGTGTCCTCGGTGCCATCTACAGTACAGTCGGCTGGGTTGACCGGCTGGGAGGTGGCCTGAGGTCCGCGCCCTCGCTGTCAGGCGAGGAGGTCGAGGAGTTCGGTGAGTGAGTCGATGATGTGGTCGGGCCCTGCTGTGTGCAGGGTGCGGGTGTAGCCGTTGGTGATGGCGACGGTCTGGTAGCCGGTCGGCGGGGTTGCTGCGGGTGTGGCGGCTGTTGTCGACGACGTAGTGGGTGCGGACCGGCCGCTGATCCGGGACTGGCTGAACCCCTCGATGGAGGAGGCTAGGCGGTCCTGGCTGACATGGTCCCATTTGCGCATGAGCAGGAACGCGGCGTCGAAGTCCCGGCCGCGCAGGGCGTCGGCCGTGTCGTCGCGGTACAGAAGCTCGGCGGAGACGGTGTAACGCTGCCAGGCGGATTCGGGATCAGCGGTCATTCATCGCTCTTCGGCAGGCGGCAGATCGGGACAAGCCGCGTGAGCGGATCAGCACGGTGAGCATAGCCGGGGGATGTCGTCTCGGCATCACAAGTCCGGATCGAGCGGTCAAGCGGCGCCGGACAGGCGCTGACCTGGGCATGTCGCCGGGACGGCGGCGGCGCCGGAATGCCGTCGACCCGGGACGCCGTCGATCCGTGCCGCCGTCGATCCGTGCCGCCTCGGCATTCCGTGGTCGTCCACTTCCGGTGAGTCTTGTTCTTGGGCTCCTCTCCGCGGCCAGACGAGCGGACGCATGCCACCCNGCGGTAGCCGTTAGGCTGTACGTCGTCGATGTCCTCCACGCTGTGAGACGTCCTCCACGCTGTGAGACGCTGGGGGGGATCGATCCAGGGGGCGGTAGCTCAGCCGGTTAGAGCAGCGGACTCATAATCCGTCGGTCGTGGGTTCGAGCCCCACCCGCCCCACCAGAACCCTTGCAGCACAGGCGATTCTCGCGCAGCAGTCGATTTTCCTGCAAGGTCATCCCGTACTTATCCCGTACTTTGAGTGGATCAGTCGACGTCTTTCGATCTTTGTCGTTGCTGGTTTCCGGCCGTCTTCCACTCGGTCTCCGGACGCCGGCCGGACGGGTCGACCTGACGGGGAACATGATGCACGTCATGTTCCCCGTCAGGTCGCCCGGTACGAGGGACGCTGGCCGGGCGGCGTGGGGCGCACAGGTTTACTCGTGAGTCTGGTTACCGCAGGTAGTCAGCCAGGTCGTGACGTCCTGTTCGCGGTAGCGGACGTGCCGCCCGACCTTGAGGGACGGCGGTCCGTCGCCGGTGGTGCGCCATTTGTAGATGGTGTTGACGGGGACACCGAGGTAACGGGCAAGGTCGTGCACGGTCCACAGGGGTGCACGCGCGGGTGTCTGCTCAGGCATCGTCGTCTCCGCCGCGGGTGGTCGGGGTTAGGGTCGCGCGGTGGGATGGGGGTCCGTGTCCGCTCCGGCTGTGTGCATCGATGTCGGGGGTTGTGCCCCGTCCGGCGTAGCGCCAGGTGCTGAGGATGGTGGTGCGGGGGT
Organism: Frankia sp. CeD; assembly: GCF_000732115.1. Lineage (NCBI taxonomy): Bacteria > Bacillati > Actinomycetota > Actinomycetes > Frankiales > Frankiaceae > Frankia > Frankia sp. CeD. Next base: position 104,625 of record NZ_JPGU01000008.1, on the reverse strand, counting down.
CGTTGTCGGGGCGGCTGAAGGCGTCGCCGACCGGACGGCCTGCCAGGACGGCGCCGATGGTGCGTGCCCAGGTGCGGCGTGCGGCGCGCAGTGTGCCGAAGGTGGTGGAGTACCGGCGGCTCTTGGAAATCCAGTGTCCGCCCCAGCCGAACGCGTGGGACCAGCGGATCAGAGCGGGGAGACGGCCGGGTTGCCGTCCGGTGGCTTCGTCGAGTGCCGCGGTGAAGTCCTCGTCCTGGCCGAGCTGCCAGCAGGTTTCCACCATCCGCCGGGCGTGGGGGTTGAGGGGGATGCGGGCGAGATGCCCGAGGCTACGTACGGGCCGGTCGAGCAGGCCGCCGGCGGTGACACTCTTGGTGAGGTACTTGGCGAGGTAGTTTGCGATCTTCCCGCTTGTGGCGGGTCCGTCCAGGGTGATGGGGCGTAGGTCATGCTGGTCACCCCAGCGCACGAGGGTCACGCCGCCGGGATGGTTCGGGTCGGGAGCAGGTATGGCCACTTCCCCGAGGACTGTGCGCAGGCAGTGGGCGACAAGCTTTGTTGTCGCCCACGCGGGTGGTGCCACGAGGTCATTCGGGTTCTCGCCGCGCCCGTCGATCCGGATGACGGCGTGTAGGTGGACCAGGCCGCGGGCCTGCATTTCCGCTGCCTTCACGCAGGTGATCCGTATGACGNGGCGCAGNCCGNCCNCCGTCANCCCCGCCGCCGCCGCGACCGCCGATTCCATTCGATCCCGGGTGACCTTCCATAGCATCGGCGCGAGACTGTTCCACGTAACCGCGCCCGGATAGTCGAAGCAGTCCGGGCACAGCGGTGTTCCGAGCAACCGATCCCCGTCCCGGTGCCGGGCGTGGCAGCCCGCCGGCCGTCCATGCGGGCATTCGCCCCGCCGAGGCCGGCACGCCCGCGCCTCGCCCCGCTTCCCTTTGCTGCGGCGGGAGTGCACCGCGCCGAAACTCGGGGCGGTCAACGTCACGAACAGCGCCGGATGACCGCTGACCGTGTCGGGCACGCTCGTGCCACCGGCCAGCCCGGACAGCACGATCCGCCGGGCGTCTCGCTGGTAGAGCTTGGAGCAGGAGGGGCAGACGGAAGCGCGCCGGTTGTTGCACCGCACGTGTACCACCCCGCCCGGCTGTCCGGCTGAGGAGAACGCCCGACGTACCTCCCCGGTCGTGATGTCCACATGATCGGTGTGGCCAGCGAGGCGGATGGGGTGTGTGCAGCCCCCGGCCACCGTCCCTTCACCCGGTTTGGTCACGGTATCGATAGGGCGTGTCACTGTGGGTGGCTCCTTGTGGGCAGGGTCGAGCCGCCCGACGCCGGCAGCGGTGTCCGGGGGGGCACGACGAAGGAGAAAAAGGGGAAGGGTGCCGGGCGGCCGGGGTCCTGGCCGGTGGGTGATTTAGCCGGGTTCGCCGGGGAAGTGGGCTTCCCAGGCCCGCCAGGCGGCTTCGGCTTCGGGACTGCCGTCGTCCGCGTCGATCGACGGGGGTGCGGGGGGTAGAGCGGGGGGTGGAGGTGACCGCCAGCCGCGGAGCGGGATCGTCGGATCGTCTTCCTCCCCGGCTTTCCCGCCGCCTTGGACGCTGCCGGGTGCCCCCGGTCGGGTGCGGCCTACCGGGGGCGGGGGGAAAGCGGTCAGGTCGGGGGTCCAGCCCTGCCCGGCGGTGGTGGGCGGTAGCGCGGCCGGTCGGACGGGCGGGGTTGCCGGGCGGTGCGTCGGGGGCTGCGCGGCGGGTTGGGTGTGGTGCGCGGCCATGGTGCGGATGTCGTCGTCAGCCAGCCAGCCGGCCCGTACCCGGACGGGGGTGGGGTCGCCGTCGACGAGGACGTAGCCGACACCGGGCAGGGCGCGGGGGATGCGTTCGCACCGTGCGCCGCGGTCATGCGCGCCGTTGCCGAGGACCATGTCGGCTTGGTCGGCTTCGGTCATCCGCAGCGCGATGCGCACGGGGAACAGGTCTCGTAGCGGCAGTACCTCTTTCCGGGGGTCTTGGACCGCGCCGACCACGACGACCCCGGGGGCGCGTCCCTGGGCGAGCAGCAGGGACAGGGATGCCGCGATCTGCTTTTTCAGCTTCGGGTNCGCGACATATGCGGTGAGGCTGGCGATGACGTCGGGGCGCTTGTGTCATAAATAGAGCCCACACCCCCCGATCCGGGCTGGTGTGGGCCGAAGACGTCGGTCGGGCGCTCGTGTCACTCCCGACGGGCCTGCCGGCATCGTGCGCGTGCGCCAGGCGTCGCCTCGTGGTCGCACGTGGAGTGATCGAAATAAGGTCGCATGCCCTCCACACCCCCCGACGGNTGGGGAGGGGATGCGGCCGGATCGGGACCACAGAGCCACGTGATCGTGAGGGCCTCCCCCAGGCGGGCGCCCTGCGGGATGTACTGCTCCACCACGCGGAGCAGCTCGTCGGCGGTCGTGCCGCCGTCCAACTGGAGATCCATGGTGTCGGCGGTCTTGTCGACGCGCACCCGCACGCCCACGTGGTCGTTCGTTCGGCTCGCGGTCATAGCGGACACGGTAGCGCGTCGGGAGCGAGCAGGACAGTCGAGGTCGTGCATCGACCCATCTGCACACAGGGTTGGCGGGTGTGGAGCGCAGCACCGGGCCGCAGCCGGCCACCCCGGACGAGCTGATCGGCATAGCCGAGCTCCGGACCCTCCTCGGGGTAGGCAAGGCCCGCGCCTACACGATCACCAGAGNCCGCGCGTNCCCCGCGCCNTGGTACGNGGGCGCGGANGGTCAGACCCGCCTGTGGCTGCGCGCGGACGTAGAGGCTTGGCTCGACACCCACCGCCCCGGTTGGCGCGGCGAGGGCTAATTACCACACCGCCCGAGACGCGCGATGTCCGGGCGGTGTGGGCGTAGAACGGCTCAGGCCAGTCGGGCGCTGATGACCGCGAGGTCTTCGTCTCGTCGTCGCTTGAGCCGCCCGCGACCGTCGCTGGCCAGGTCAGCGGGGCGGAGGATGACCAGGCGGAGACCCTGGGTTGGTATCAGCTCCTCTCTGCGACGGTCGTACAGGGCTCGCTGCTCGCCCCGGTGAACGCCGCTGACCGTCAGCCGGTCGGGTTTGTCGAAGTGGGGTGTCGGCTGGTCGTGCTGGCGCTCGCGGTACTCGACGACCAGGCGGCGGGTGGGCCAATAGGCGTCGACGGGCAGACGGACGCGGCGGCCTGAGGCGGGGCTCGGATCGCCGAGAAGCCAGTCGAAGCGGTGTTGCCGCAGGCCGGTCTCGCCGACCGCCTCGTCGCAGAGGTCGAGCACGTACCACTCGTCGGATTTGGTGCGGGCGCCTGCGCCGTCGGGTGGTGGAGTTGCGCCATCGGGTGACATGGCGGCAGGATCCACCGCACGTCCGACAAACTCGGATCAGCCGTTCCGCCATGTGGCGAGGGTCACTCACCCCTGTGTCATGACTGAGCCGGTCCGTCCGCTCCGCACCCCCCGTCGGTCGGCCTCGGTAGCGAGGTCGGCGGGGGGTGTGGACGGGCTAACGGGGCGGGATGCTGGATGGGGCGATGAACAGAAGAACGGCGGCGATGTTCCCGAACGGTTCGACAAAAACCGCGTCCTCGGGAAGGGCCGCGAGGGCGGCCACGACGTGTTCCCGGTTAGCTCCGGGCCTGATGGTGAGCTGCCATATCCCGTCCGAGCCCGTTGGTTGAATCTGGACAAATGTATGCCTCAGAATCACGTCATCTCCTCGCGTGCGCGCGTGTGATCGCTCAGCACGCTAACGAGGTGGACGCGCGATTCTCGCCACAATCGGGCTATTCGAGGAAGCGAACGCCTGGCCGGGACCGGAGATCCAGCTGAGCGACGACATACCGCATAGCGTCGGCAGCGTGGTCGTTCTCCTTCAGCGGCTCGTCCTTGCGCTCGCCATCCTCAGCGCGACGGGACTTGGACGCCCACACGTATTGCGGGATCTCCTCCGCGAGCCGTCCGGGTTTCTCGCGCTTCGCCAACTCGTGGTCCCGCTCCACGAGGCTGTCTCGGAACACGCGGATGCGGTTGGTCGCGAGCCGCTCCTTCACGGCCTGGATCCCGCGGGACACGTTCTTGGTCGCGGGGCAGGTCGAGTATCCCAACTCCCGCTCCAGCGTCGCCCGATCCTCCGCGTCGTGGTCGCACACCACCTCCAGAGGATCGGCGAATCCGCGAGCCGCCTCCCGGATGGTCTGGCAATGGTCGGCGACGGTTCGGCCGGTTCGGTAGATCTCCCTCACGAGCCACAGCCCGCCGTCCGGATCTTCGGCCCACAACTGCCAGGTGAACGGGTTGACGAATCCGAAGTCGACAGCCCACCGGATGGTCCAATCCCGAGGGATCTTGAACGGATCCACGACGTGGATCGAGTCGTCCCACTCCTCGTAGATCACCCCCTCGGCGGCGGCCCAGATCCCATCCAGATACCGCAGCTTGCGGACGCCGGTCAGCTTGCCGAGCTTCCCGACGATGTAATCCCGCCCGGCCTCGGTCAGGCTCCCGTCCTCGCGGACGTAGACCGGGTTGTCCCGGTGGCGGGACACGATCATCCGCATCCCCTCCTGGTCGCACCGCAGCTTGATCCAGTGCTTCGGGTGGCTCGGGTTACACGCGAGGATGATCTGTTTGTCCGCGAGGGCCGTTCCCCGCAGACGCGAGAACACGGTCTCGTAGGCGGTCTTGGATATCTCCGTGGCCTCGTCCACGAAGATGATGTCCAGCTCCGAAGACAGGAACTTGGTGGGCTGGTCCAATCCGCCCACGATGATGGTCGATCCGTTCTGGTAGCGGTATTTCGCGGCCTCCCGGGGCGAGCCGCCGAACCACGCGACGATCCCCGCGTCCAGGGCCGACCGCACCACGAACCGCTCGAACAGGTTCAACGTGGTGCCGGCCAACGAGATGTTGGTCTGACGCAGAATCAGAGCCTGCGTCCCCGGCACGGCCATGCACGTGAGGTGCACCTTCCAGAGGGCGGCGAGGCTCTTCCCTGTCCCCGCAGGACCGGAGAAGCAGATCTCCGCATCCCTCGCGGTCAGAAGGACGGCGGCCCCTCCGCGCGGGCGGTAGGCGATCGTCCGCGTTTCGGGACGCCCGATGGTCGCGCTCATCCCACACCCCCCGGATGAGCCGGACCCTCCGAGGAGGGGACCGGAGGCGACGCCGTGATGGGCGGGATCGGGCGGCTGAACGCGCGGGACGGCGAGGCCCCCTCGGCGAAAAACTGGAACAGGATGGCGTCGCCGTCCAGCGAGGTCCGCACGGTCATGCCGGTCCGCTTGGCGTGGGCGTACAGGTTGGTTCGCATGTTGGCGGCCGCGACGTCGAAGTTCCTCCCCCGGCGGATGATCCGGACCCGGCCGTCGGTCCACCGACCCCAGGGGTATTTCGTCGCGTGCGTCGCGACGTCGCGCGCGTCGTCTAGGCGGCTCGCGACGGCGCCTGACGGCGACGCCGACAGCCCGTCGCATCGCTCGCGCGTCGTCGCTCGGGGGGCGCCGGGCCGCGCGTCAGCGGCGCGCGGGGCCTTCCCCCGCTCCTGCGGCATCGGCGTCCGCCCGTTCATGGTCTCGCGCTCGGCCTGGCATCGGATGCACCAGACCACCTCGCCCGCGATCGGCGCCCACGACACCTGGTCGAACCACAGGTCGTGCCCGCACGCGAGACCCACCCGGAACTCTCTCACGACGCGCCCCCGTGCTGCGGGCAGCCGGGCGCGTGCGTCCAGGCCAGACCGTCCGGCACGGCCTGAGCGCGGCACTCGGGGCCGTACGCCCCCTCGGCGGCGCACGCGGGGCACCAGTCGCCGAACGTCGGCGTGCCCGGGTGGGTCGGGCATTCATCCGGGGGCGCGGCCTCGCGGGCCGCGCAGTCTTGGCATTGCATGAGGTCTCCTCGGGTTCATGGTTGGCTCCTAACCGGGTGGGCGGTGTGGATCAGGCGCGCGAGAAGTCGAGAACCTTCGGTTCGGCTTTTCTCGGCGGAGGAACAGCGAACTCGAATCGGCCGTCGACTGTGCGGCGGTACTTCTGCTTCTTCGGCGAGGGCGGGGTGGGATTGCCGTACCAGACGGAGGCGACTCGGCTAGGGTTGTAAACCACGAAGTCGTTCCCGTCCTTCACCTCAATCCCACCGAGGATGAGGGGGGATCGAAGGCGGTACGTCTCGTCTCCGAAGGAGGTACGCCAGCCGACAACCTGCTCGATTCGCCAATCGTCGCCGTCGTCGGACACCATCGCCCACCAGCCGGGCTCGGCGGGCTCGTCCCGCGTGGCGTCCTTCGGGTCCTGGATGAAGTTGATGTCCTTCGCCTCGGCGAGGCACAGGCCGTCGGAATGGTGGACGTACCAAAGTCCCTTGCTTTCGGGAGCCCAGGCCACGACCGGGTAGTAGTCGGAGTAGCGGCGAACCTTCTCCCCGCTCCAATCCTCGTGCTGAATCTCGGCGGTCCACCCCGACTGGGCGGGCACGAAATTGTCGGACATGACTAGTTCTCCTTCTCGGGCTTCATTCCGTCGATCCAGCGGAGGCCGGGGATGACGCGGCGCTGCATCCCCGTCTCAGGGTCCTTCAGACGCTTGGTCTTGGGGTTGATCCCCTTGCTCTCCAACATCCCGTTGAGCTTCTCGGTGGAGAGCTTCCGATCGGACCCGGTGTATGCGAGCCAGGCCGCCTTGAGGTCCTCCGTCCCGACGTTCGAGTTGGCCTCGGACGTGCGGACGGTGTACGCCTCCAGGAACTTGCCCACCGCGTCCTTATCGGCGCGGTACTCCTTTACCGCCTGCTCGATCTCGGGTGGTGCGGCGAGGCCCCGCNTACCTCCGCCCCTGGCCTGCCAGTCGAGGCAGCCGGCCAACGCCCACTGAAAGATCCCGGCGGCCTCATCCTCGAAGATCTTTTCCTCAAGCTTGTAAACCTGCTCAGACTGAGGAACGGTGCCGCGGGTGTGGATGATGAGCACACGATTCCAGAGCGCGTCGTCCCCATACCTCAAATCGGGCTCGTTGTTGGTGTCCATCCATAGGGTGAACACGGTCTGGATGTCGACCGCCTTCTCGTACTTCCGGGAAACGGACTTCTTCGAGCCCACACCGTCCATGACGTCTTTGACCAAGGATTCCTGGACCCTGAGGCCCTTCTCGGTCTCAGACCACCTCGCGTACCGCTTGTTGTGCAGGTCCGCCAGGCCGTCATTGTTCTTTCCCTCGCCGCCGCGCTGCCATTGGAACGCATCCCGCTTGACGTTCTTGGCATAGTCCCCGAAGACCCGAACCATGATTTCCTGGAACACGCTCTTCCCAGAATCAGTCGGTCCCTGGAGGATGAAGAACCACTTAACGGCCTCGCCGACGAGCGTGGAGCCTGCGGCCCGCTGGATGAAGCTCGTGGCCTCGCCGGGCCTTGGAACGGCCACCCCCTCACCGGGGAATGTGTCGGCGAGGAACTTGAGCCACTGCGGGCACGTCGGGGTGGGGTCCCACACCGCCCGGCTGCTCATCGTCAGCAGGTCGGCGGGGTCCGACGGACGAGCCAGGCCCGTTCGCAGTTCGACGGTGATGCCATCGGCCAGGACCCAGAGCCAAGGCTTGTTGTCGAGTTCCTCGGCGTGGATCGTCACGCCCCGAATTGACTGGGCCGCCAGGAGGCTCGCCTTGAGTGAGAGGGTGTTGAGGCTCTGCTGTCCCCAGGCGAGGTGCTTCTTGCGCCTGTCGCCCTCCTCAAGGCTCGCGGCCTGGCGGATGAAGTCGCGGCCGAGTTCCTTCATCCACTCAACGACGCTCCCGACGCCATCGCGTCGCCACACCCTGCGTCCGTGGTCGTAGGTGATCCACGTCTTCCACTGGTCGACCCAGCGCACCTCGTGGCCGTGGCGCTCGATGAACCGCGCGGCGTTGCCGGTGTGGGTCAGCTCCTCGAAATCGGCCCACCATGCGCGGTTGCCGCTAACCTCGTCGGCCGCGACGGCGCNAGCCGCGTTCTCTATCTCCCGCGCGAGCTGGCCGTCCGGGTCGCTGCGACCGCCGAACTTCTCGTGGAACGCCGCGCAGTGGTCGCGCAGCACGGCGCCGGCCAGAGGGAGGGCGAGGCCCGCCTTGAGAAGCTCCTTGGCGGCCCTGTGGCAGTCCTCCGAACGGTCGCCCGTGTCGGCCGCGAGAAGCGCCCTCACGGACGCGCTGAGGCCCGCGCGGGCGGCCTCGGCGTCATCGGGCGAGGCCCACTCGAAGGCGGCCCCCTCGGCGGGTGTGGCCTCGGCCGTGTCATCGGTGGGCAGGGNCGAGGGATCGAGCGTCGGGCCGTCGTCCCACAGGAACCGCCCGAGCGCGCCCCGGGGGCCGTTCTCGCCCTTGCGGTTCCGCCGTCCGGGCGGGCGGACGAACGCCGACGGCGCGCGGTAGTCGCCCCCGTTGACGGCCTGGTGAAGCCGCCGCTGTGCGGTTCGGTGCTCGTCGGGCGTGAGCGCCGGGCCGTCCAGCAGCCACGCGGCCTGGTACGAGCCGGGCGACGTCTCCCAGGCGATCGTGGGACGCAGGCTCTCGGGAAGGCTGCGCGGGTCGACCTCGTCCAAGTCGTGGAACAGAACGCGGCTCGGCAGCGTGTCGGCGTCGGTCCAGCCCCGAGTGTCGAGGCGGAACAGAGTCGGGTGCAGGAACACGTCCAGGCCCCACACCCCGCGCAGCCGGAACGCGAGGGACTCGACCGAAGAGGGGTCGTCGGGGTCCCACTCGAATGGCTCCCGGGTCAGCCGGCCGCGCGAATCGGCCGTTCCCGCGACACCGGGCGGCATGGTGGGCAGCGAGGCCCGGCCTCGGACGCCGTGCCAGGCAAAGATCCGGGCGACGACGTGAGCCAGGCTCAGCGGACCGAGTGGGCCTTCCTCCTGCTCGGAGAGACGGCCGATTTCATCCGCCGAGTCGAATTCCAGCGTGGGAATGGTTGACTTTCTCATCAGGGTTGTCTTACCCTCATCTTGTTGGACGTCGCTGCGCGACGTGTGCGGGAATCTCCTTCGGTTGGCTCCTGGCGAATTCCCTTGAAAGACCCTCGGGTTGGTCCCCCGGGGGTCTTTCGCTTTTACGCGGCGGGCGTGTAGAACTGGAACTTCACCACATCGCCGTCGACGCGGACCCTCACTCGCCGCCCCTTGCGGCTGGCTCGCACGGCGAGGGTCACGCGAAACTGGCCCGGGTCGATGTAGAAGTCTTCACCTCGGCGCACGGCCCACACCGCCCCGTCGGTCCATTCGTGCCAGGGGTAGCGGATGGGCGGATGCGTCACCTCTTCGAGGCTTTCGGCGATTCTCTGGGCCATTATTTCCTCCGGGTTTGTGGCGCGCCAAAGGGGGCGCGAGATGCGCGTTCGTTGTGATATACCCATATTATCCGATCCTGATCATGGACTCAACGATTCCTCGCGACGAGTTTCGAAGAGGTTTCTGACGCAGCGTGCTCGGAGGGTAACTGCGCTCGTGACAATCGAGTGTCACCAGGTGTAAACCCCATGAAGGGGGGGTCCCTTAGATGGGTTTACATCCGTTGACACTCGAGTGTCACAGGTAAAGTGACCAGGTGGACACGATGTGTCACTGGCCTCGCGAGAGGGCGGAGGCGAGCCCGACGTCTTTCCGAGCGGCCCGTCAGATGGGGCGGCTCACGACGACCTTACCTCACCGCCCGGAGCTTCCCTTCTCATCCCGAATCCGCTGGCGCCCCCTCACCATCCGGCCGCCTCGCGCGCGTAGGTCGGATCCGGCCTCATCTCCGAGGGCACCGAGGGGCTCGCGTCGTGCGTCGATCGGGGGGNGTGGGGTGGCCTCGCCGGGCAGGCCAGCGGCGACGCTGACGACCGCGTACGCGCGTGACGTGTGATGACAGGGGCGAGCCAGGGACAAGCCCGAGGAACGAGGGCGGGCAGGCCAGCGGACGCGCTCCGACGACGCGCCCGAGGCACGAGGGCAGGCGCTGGTGGGGGGTGTGGGCCTAACAGCCAGGGGCCTCAGCGGTCCACCGCTCATGCCCGAGGGGATGACGCTGCGTGAGCCACTCGCCGTGACGCTGAGTCACTGTGACGCTGCGCGAGGACCGACCCGAGGAACGAGGGCGACGCCAGGCCGGCGTTACCTGTGGTCGACGCTGCGTGCCGATGGTGGGCGATATGGGCGATTCTGACGCGCGATAAGTCTTCTTATGCTGAGTCAGAAACGGCGGTGGCACGGCCGGCGTTGCCGCGCGGCCTCGCCGCTCACGTCGGGCGGNGNGGATCGAACCGGTTGTTTGTCGGTTATCACCGGATGTGCGACAATGAATTGAGGGATCGTCAAGGCTTTTCCCGCACAATCTTTCCAGGAGTTTCGCCGTGTCCGACGAACGCCCCCACGAAGCGGGCGACGAATCCGCCGCTGTCGCGGAGAGGCGTCGGCGGGTTCAGGAGATCGCCGACCTGTTTCGCGCCGAGGGGCGCATACTCGCCGCCGACCGAAGAAAGCTCGCGGAGAAGTGGGGAATGAGCGACGAGAAGTGGGTGGCGTCGTTCATCGGCCGCAACTTCTCGGACATCTTCTATGCCATCTCCGACGATCGGCCCGAGGGTCTCTGGTTCGTGGACGCGCAGTCGCGCATGGCCTCGCGCCAGGCCGACGCCGAGCTTCTGAGCCGCGCCGTTCGGGAGGCGTGGGTCAGGGGGCAGAAGCTGCCCAGCCGGCTCGTGGATGCGGTCGAGAACATGCGAGCCAACGCCGCCAAGGAGCTTGGCCAGTACCTTCCGCCCGAGCCTCCGCGCCCGGCCCCGGTCGAGTTCCACATCGAGGTGGACGGCGCGAGCCTCGCGGACATCGCCCGGCCAGCCCTTCCCGCGGGCGACGCTCCCGCGCTTCCGCCAGGCCCGTCTGTCGGCGTCGGTCATCCGCCGGCTGGCGAGCCCTCCGAGGCCACACCGCCCGACCAAGCTCCGAGTGGCGCGGGGCCGACGTCGGGCGGTGTGGCCGCCCCTCACGAGGAGCCAACTCCCGAACTCGCCCCGGCTGAGGAGCCGTGGGTCAACGTCTTCGACCGGGAGGAATTGTGATTCCGATTCGGGCGGCTTCGCCGCCCTTCGACCTGCGCGGCACGGGGGCTCAGATCGGGGCGCCCGTCCCCGGCTGGTTCCAGGCTTTCAAGGAGCATTGGATCGATGGCGATCCGGGCGGAATGACCCAAGAGCGGATCGACGAGCTGAACGCCATTCTCCGCCGCGCGCAGGAGAACCCGAGCGGAGCCGAAGCCCGGCAGATGCGCGCCGTGGCCCGGCGCCGCGAGATCGAAGCCGCCGCGCGGAGCGCCTTCCTGCGCTTGTTCAGCGACGGCAGCGCCCGGCTGACGGAAGACCACCTCCGCGACGCCGAGGCAGAGGCCGCGACGCTCGACCCCGACATCGACGGCCTGGACCGCGCGGTGGCGCTGTACCTCGTGGATCTGGTGCGCGAGCGGCTCGCGAGTCAGGCTGAGACCGACGCGCGCCGGACCGAGTTCGCTTCTCGGCTCGGCGAGATCGACGCCAAGTTCGACCGCTTGGACGCCGAGGCCGCGAAGGCGGTCGCCGCCGCACGCGAGGCTCTGGCCGAGGCGGGCCGTCGACTGGAGGCCCGGCGCGACCACCTCGCCGACGTGCGCCGCAGCATGGTCGAGAAGGGCATCCCGGCCGAGGATCTCGGCCGCGCCGACGTCGATCCGCGCGCGGTGCTCTCGGCCCTGGCCGGTGGCCGGCGGCCCACAACGCTGCCCGCACGGATCGCCGACGCGCTCGGCCCCGTCACCTGGGTTCGGGGCCGCGCCCGTCACGACCCCTTGGCGCCGCTGCCCCGCGCACGACGCGCCGACCCCGACGCGCCCGTCGAGCGTGGGGTGCGGATCTGATGCGACCCCGCGGATCGGCCGACGACCCGCCCGACAACGCGACGCCACCGGGGGGTGTGGACCAGACCGAGCGACCCGATCCCCTCGCCGAGCTGACCCGCTGGGTTCAGCGGGAGCAGGCCCGCACTCCGAGCGCGGCGAGGGGGACACCCCGCCGACGCCGGCCGGGCCGACGCGGACGGGGGCGGGCCACGGGGACCCGGGGGCGGCGCTGTGCCTAGCGGCCTGCTCAGCGTCGCCGGCCTGGCCTGGATCGCCGGTCTCGTCACGGCCGCCGTCTGGGTTCTCGCGGGCCTCGGCTGGGGTCTTCTCGCGCTGGGCCTGGTGGGCGGGCTCGCGCTGCTGTGCGTCGACAGCCTGTTGGACGAGGACGACGACCCGGAGACGCGCGAGCGCGTGCGGATGGTCTCGCGAGCTTTGAGGAGAACCCCCGATGGGGACTGACCGGTTCGACACCGAGTTCCGCCGCGTGTTGCGCGAGGCGTTCGCGGATGGGGCACGGGAATCCGCCGAGCGGCCTGGTGACGTGCTGCGCCAGGCGTTCGCCGAGGCCAGCCGCGACGCGGCCCGCCACGCGGTCTCGGGCGGGGTGCGCGCGTCCGCCGCGCTGGCGCTGGCTCCGGCCCGGGAGGGTCTCCGCGTGGTGAACCGCGCGAGCCTCACCGCCGACGTCTGGCTGATGGACGAGATCGGATGGGGCGGTGTGGACGCCGCGACGTTCGCCCGCGAGCTGTCCCAGATCACAGCCCCGGCGGTGACGCTGCACCTCAACTCGCCGGGCGGGGATCTGTTCGACGGCTGGGCGATCCGCAACGCGCTGCGGAGCCACCCGGCCCGGGTGACGGCCGTCGTGGAGGGCCTCGCCGCGTCCGCCGCGTCGGTCGTCGCCACCGGGGCGGACCGCGTCGTCATGCGGCCGGGCAGCCAGCAGATGATCCACGACGCGCGGTCGGGATGGGGCGGGGGTAACCCCGAAGAGCTGCGGCGCACGGCCGACCAGCTCGACCGGCTGAGCGACGACATCGCCGCCGCCTACGCCGCCCGCGCGGGGGGCGACGCCTCCGCCTGGCGCGATCTCATGCGGCGCGAGACGTGGTTCTCGGCCACCGAAGCCGTCGCCGCGGGCCTCGCCGACGAGGAGTCGGAATGNCCNCNCCCGCCGATCGTGTCGTCGCGGAGGCCGAGCGGATCGCGCGGCGCGAAGCCTGGGCGGTGTGGGCCGAGACGCGCAAAGCCCGCCCGCTGCGCGGCTCGTTTCTGGGCCTGGCCTGGCGCAGCCTCCACACCGCCCTGACGACGCCGCCCGCGACTACCACCGGCAAGGAGAATCCCTGATGGCTAGCTTTCCCGTCGACCAGCTCACCCCGCTGAGCGCGACAGACCGACGTCGGGTCGCCGACCTCGCGACGCGACACCTGACGCTCCGCCAGGAGATCGCCTCGCCGCTCGGCCAAGCCCGCCAAGCCCTCGCCGATGCCGCGCGCAACGGGACCGAGGCGGCGACGGTCGACCTGGCTGTCCTGCGGCGCGACGCGCTGGCGGGCCTCGGCGTCGCGCTGCACAATCTGGCACGGGATGCCGGCGAGTTCTGGCCGTGGTTCGACGTCGTCCGCGACGAGTGCGACGCCCGGGCCTCAAGCAGCGGCGTCGGAGGCCCGACGTTCGCCGAGACGACCGGGGTTGGCCGGTGAGCGAGGCCCCGCCCAGCCGAGAGGATCGGCCCGACCTGTACGACGACCGGGGCCGGCTCGCGAACGACTGGGCGCGCCGGCTGCGCAACGGGCGGACCGAGGAGGCTCGAACCCACGACGCGCGATGGATGAGCTTGGAGCCCTGACGCGACGTCAGACGATGGCTGATCTGTGGTCAGATCATGGCTTGCTTGTGGTAGCCCTCGACCCTCACCGGGCGGGGGCTGCTCAGCGCTACAGCCCGTGAGCGCCCGAGACGCTCTGTGACGATGCGCCCGCGTTGCCCCAACGAACGACACGCGCGCGATGCTTTGGCTCGTCAGCGTCGACCTGAGGCGTCCTTAAGGAGCTGCCTCGCGTCGTACGTCGCGACGTCGCGCAGCGAGGCCACCGAAAAGCCCCCGCACTCGGCGGGGGCCTCGGTAATTGGGCGGTGTGGGCTACACGGTCTTGGCCCTCTCCCGGCGGCACGCGGCGCGGGCGGCCTTGGTCTTCGGGTGCGCGCAGTGCTCGTGCGAGGTGTTGACGCGCTTCGGCTTGGCCTCGGTCGTGGGGGCCTCGGTCGCGGTTGGCTCCACACCCGCCGGGGCTTCATCGACCGGCGCGGGGGTCGGCTCCTCGGCCGGCGCAGCCTCAACGGCCTTGGCCTTGGTGGTGGGCTTCGCGGCGGCGCGACGACGCGCGGCGGGCTTGGCGGTGGGCTCGGTCATTTCAGGCTCCCTCGGTCGCTGTGGGCGGTGCGAGAGCAACGTAGGAGACATCGACGCCCGTCTAAAGGACGACTTCTGTGACGATCCGTGGAGACTTGACCGACGGGTCGTGACGGGACCGACCAAAGTGCGGATGACCTCGGCCTCGCTCGGCGTGAGCGGCACCGAGGCCAGCTCACGCGCGCGCTGCGCGGCCGCACATGCGATGTCGGGGGGTGTGGAGCTAAGAAGGGGACGGACGGGCACCGTGGCTCCGGGCAGGCCGACAGATCACCCCTGCTGAGTGATCCGCCCTGTTCGCTGCCCGGGCTAGGGTTCCCCGCTCTTGAGGCCGGGGGAGGGCCTGCCTACGACGTTACGCGCCGCGCGCGGGGATCGTCAGCGGCGGTCGATCACCACGTGATCGGTCGTCCCCCGCTTGCCTCGGCCGATGGGCAACAGGGNGATCCGCACCAGCGCGGATATCGTCGCGCGCCGCTGCGACAGCGTCATCACGTGCTCCCAGTGGTGCGCGATGTCCTCCACGTCCAACAGGCCCTCGGCGACCGTCGACCGGGCGAGGGCCGTCTGCCGCTGGCGGTGGCGCGTCAGGTCGTCGCGGATCTGGTCAAGCGCCGCCCGCCTGGCGATGGCCGTCACCTCGTCCATCGGGTCGTCCTTCGCCATCAGGACGCCTACGGCCGCCGCGCGGGCCTGGCAAGCCTCGATCTCGGTCGCGACCTTCAGCACCTCTTCGGCGTCGGGCGCCTCGGCCGCCACAAGGTTGTCGATCACACCGGGCTCGCCGAGCAGCCTCACCACGGTCTCCTCCACGTAGGCGTCGACCGGGTCGGCCGCGTGACGCAGGCCCCGGCATCCGCCGCGCTGCTTGTCCGGGCAGATGTAGCCCCGGGACTTCGGCCACGGCTGGTAGCCGCTGGGCGTCGGCTTCGCCCCGGGCCGACATGTCACCGTGATCTCGCGGCCCTGGGCCAGGCACTTGCCGCACAGGGCGATCCCGGACAGCAGGTGGACGTGACGGTTCGTCCAACCCTCGGGCGCCGTGCGTCCGGAGAACATACCGACAAGCTTGAGATGGTCGGCGTAGCTGATGATCGGCTCCCACTCGGCCTCGCCGTAATCCACACCCAACAGCACGCTGCGGCCGGCGATCGCCGGGTTGGTGAGGATGTCGCGCAGAACGGACACGGACCACAGGCCGCCCGTCCGCGACCGGCCCGGGTGGAGCGTCGGCACGCCTCGCTCGTTGAAGTCCTGGACGATCGAGTACAGGGTCTCGCCCCTGAGCGCCCGGGCGGCCATCTCGCGGATCACCGCGGCCTCTTCCGAGACGATCAACCTCCGCTTGTGGTGCTTCGGCGCGGTCGGGTCCGGGCGGTAGCCGTAACAGCGTCCGCCGATCGGACGCCCCTCCTTCGCCGCCTGCAGGTGGGAGTCAGACACCCGCGTGGCGAGCTGCTCGACCTCGTGAGCGTCGACCTCGCCCATGATGCCCGCGACCATCCGGCCGGCGGGTGTGGAGAAGTCGAGATCGGGACCTTTGGTGCACACCAGCCGGACGCCGTGCTTCGCCAGCAGCTCGTATGTCTCCATGCGCTCGCGTCGGGTGCGGACGAACCGGCCGGTCATGTAGATCACGATGACCTTGACCTCGTCTCGCCGCACGGCGGCCATGAGCCGCTCGAACTCGGGCCGCTCTCGGCCCTTGGTGGCGCTCAGGTCGTTGTCGACGAACGACCCGACGTGACGCCACGAGGGCTCCCGTCCGATGCGGGCCTGGCTGTCCTCNGTCTGCCTGGCGACGCCCTTGGCGTCGTTACCCGGGTCGCTGCTGATGCGGGCGTAATCCGCCGCGCCGATGAGTTGATGTCGCACTGTCCCTGATTGTGACACAGCGGGGCAGACGTCATTTCGTCGACCAGGACGATGATCAGCGGATCATCGGTGGACGGTTTGTGCAGCCGGGAGACCCCGCGTAGCCGGCCGGTGCGCCGGTTCATCACCCGGACCGCGTCCGCGAGTAGATCCGCGATCGATGGGGTGTCGACCGCGAAGCGGTGAAACAGCGGCTCGCCGAACGCTAACTCCATGCCACCTTTGGGATCACAGGCCCAGATTTCAACCAGGCCGCCACGGATCGCCGGGGCCAACGCCCGGATCGTCGACCACAACACCGATCCTTTGCCCGCGCCGGTCGCACCGGCGACGAGGACATGCGAGCCGCGCAGGGGCAGCAGCCAGGCCGTGCCGTCTTCCCGGGCGCCGATGGGCAGCCGGTCGAGATCACCAGGATCGCCGGGGGGAAGCAGGTCCGCGCGGATCGGTCGGCCCAGGACTTCCCGGTGCACCAGGACCGCGCCGACCCGGTCGGCGCGGGCAAGGTTCGGGGAGATCCGCAGTTCCCGGAGTTTTAACGTGGCGGTCAGCCGGGGTGCGGCCTGCTGGAGGTCGTCCACGGACTGTCCGGGGGCGAGGGTGATCCGCAGATGCCAGCCGGCCGCACCGCGCCAGGCCCGGCGAATCCGTGGTGTTCGCAGCACGGTGTGCCTCGTGGTTTCCAGGCCGCAGGCCCGGCAGGCCGCCGCCCACCGTCGGCGTAGCCGCCCGCCGAGCAGCCAGCCGAGAACGGCAGCGCGCAGCCGCGGCACTCCGGCGACGACGAGCACCAGGCCGACGAGCAGCCCCCGCCCGCCGACCGGCCCGAGGGCATCGACCGCCCGCCGGTAGATCAGCAGCGCGAGGACAACGGCGAGCGCTTCCCGCCACCACGAGGCGACGTAGCGCAGCCCGTAGCGCAGCAGCAGTTCAGGGACGGACGGCCGTAACGCCAACCGAAATTGATCTTTTCTGATTCGGCCCTGCCGGACCCGCAGCACTGCCATGACAACCGTCCCTCACTGAACCGGCGCAAGGAGCAGCCCCGGGGACGGCGGCACCGGGTCAGGGATGCCGCCCCCGGCAGACCGTCAGCTCTTCGACGCCGGGGNCGGGTTCGGGGTGGGAAGCGGACGGATCGCCTGTGCGCTCCAGGAGATCCCGTGCCGCTCGCCGATCGCCCACTGCGTACCGATCAGGCCGACCAGGGTGACCGGCATCCCGACCTGCACCCGCGGTGCCTCACCCGCCACCTTCACCTTGATCACAGATGCGGTGCCGTCGTAGGTGACCGCGACCTGCACCCCGTAGACCGGCAGGCCGTCACGGTTCGCCTTCTGCTTGCCGTCCAGATCCGTTTCCGGCATCGCGCCGCTGACCGCGACGACGTTTTCCAACAGCGATTCGTTCACCGGGATAGCGCGCATGACATCTCCTTATGCAACGGGGAATAGCCGAAGGACAGGGAATAGGACGCTTGCATGGTCGTGGTGCACGGGTCAGCCGCGGTCACCAACACCGGCGTGGGAGTAGACGCGGACCGGTCCATCAATGCGATAGCTAGGGACGTGGCGAGGGACAGGAAGAACAGTCCCGCCGTCCAGAGCACCAGCGCGGCGACAAGCAGCCGCCCATGCCGCCGGTCGACCGCGCCAGGACGTGCCATCAGCGGATCACCCGGGAAGCCAGCCAGAACACCGCGGCAACGATCATCCCGACCAGGACGACAGGCACCAGGGCAGACACGTTGGAGAACAGAAACAGGCCCAGGTACAGCACCCAGAAGAAGACCACTATCCGCCAAAACCCGTAGGATGTGCGGACGTAGTAGCGGGGCATAGTAAATCAGCCTCCACACAGAGAAGATCAGGCGAGGGGCGGGAAACGCGGACCGCGTTCCGTGTTCCTCNCTCTGCCCGCCGCAGCGGCCACGCGAAAGGCACTGAACCCGGTATTTCCACGGAATCTGCACGGACTATCCCCGGCAGCGGACACGGAGCCGGCCCGGAGCGGAACCGGAGTCCACACGGATCATCCACGGTGCCCGGGATGCGCTGTGCACGGATCAGCCCCGGAGGTGCGATCACAAGCCCGGCCAAACACCCACGCAAACCAGCAGCGTGACCGGCCTGTCACGGGCCATCATCGGGACGGGCTCAGCCCGGAGCAAACACGGACACAACCCGGAGTATCCGCGGAGCCGACCCGGAGTCGGCATCGACAGGAAGGAACGAACGCCGATGACGGCCCCCCACGAACCGGATCGCGTTGACCTGCTTCGCACCCTGCTCGATGGCTGCTTCAAGGTCGGTGTCCGCCATCCCGCCGACCTTGCCAGCTATCCCGAGGCACGGCCCATGCTGGACATGCTCAGCCCCCCGCACCCCGGCCTCAGCGAGCACCGGCGTGCCCTCGCCGCACACCGGATGATCCTCACGGCCGTGCAGGCACTCGGCAGCCCCCGCGGTGACGCCGCCGCCGCCCTACTCGGTCTTGTTCCCGGCCGGTCCGGTACCGCCGCCACACGCACCGCCCGCCGCGACGAGGCCGCCGCCCACTACGGCGGCATCTCGGCCGACTGGTTCCAACGCCGCCACGAAGCAGGCGTCACGCTCGCCCTGGCGATGGAGCTAGACCAGCAGCTACGCGGCCAGGAGGGCACGACCCGCACCGACCCGCAGCGCCGCAGCCGCGCCATGACCCCACCCCCACCCGCCGCCAGCTTCCAGCCTCGCCCGACACCGACGAAGACCCCGACCGGCCAGCCCTGACCATGCCCCAGCCTGCCACGGCGCTTCGTATCGACGACCCCACCCACATCGGGGTCTACCGTCTGCGCGGCCGGTTAGGGGTCGGGGGGATGGGCGTGGTCTACCTCGCCGAGGACCCGCACCATCATCCGGTCGCCGTGAAGGTGATCCGCGTAGAGTTCGCCGCCGACCCGGAGTTTCGCGCCCGGTTCCGCCACGAAGCGGAAGCCGCCCGGCGGGTGCCGCGGTTCTGCACCGCCGCCTTCCTCGACGCCGACCCCAACGCCGAACGGCCCTACCTGGTCACCGACTACGTGCCCGGCCCGACCCTCGCCCAGGCCGCCCGCCGCCCGTTACGCGGCGCCGAGCTGGAACAGGTTGCGGTCCACATCGCAGTGGCGTTGACGGTCATCCACGGCGCCGGAGTCGTCCACCGCGACCTCAAACCGTCGAACGTCATACTCTCGCCCACGGGCGCTCGCGTCATCGACTTCGGCATCGCCCGCGCCCACGGCATGACCATGTTCCACATCGACGAGCAGATCGGCACCCCCGCCTACACGGCCCCCGAAAACATCGACGGCGCCCCACCCGATCCGGCCGCCGACATCTTCGCCTGGGGCGGTGTCGTCCTCTACGCCGCGACCGGCCAACCCCCCTTCGGGGACCGATCATCCGAACTACTCCTGCACCGCATCCGGTACGACCATCCCACCCACCTAAACCAGCTTCACGGCCGACTACACGACACCGTCACCGCCGCCATGGCCAAAGCCCCCGAGCAGCGGCCGACCGCCGAGCAGCTATACCGGATGCTCACCAGCACCCANCCCCCAACNCCNCCCCCCGCCGCACCCACCCGGCACGGCAGGCAGGGACCGCAGCCCGCCCCACCACCACCGGCAATCCCCCCGCACTACGCCCGGCCCATACCGCCGGCTCGCCGAACCCGGATCACGATCCTCGCCACCGCGACCGCCGTGGTCCTCGCCGCCGCTGTCCTGCTCATCACGGACCGCCCCCGGCACNCCCCGACCACGGCGAACCGCCCCGACCGGCACGGCGCCGCCGCGATCCTCGCCGACCAGGCCACCACCGATGATCCGGATCTCGCGGTCCGTCTCGCCGTCGCCGCCTACCGGCTCAACCCCGACCCGGCCGCGCGCATCGCCCTGCTGGCCGCCGCCGCCCGAGGTCTGCCCCCGCTGGCAACGTTCCGCCACAGCGGCAAAATCCTGTCCGTCGCCATCAGCCCGGACGGGCACACCCTCGCCACCGGCAGCGCCGACCACACCGCACGCCTGTGGAACCCCACCCACCCCGACCAGCCGGTAGCCACCCTGGGCCACGACGACGGGGTGAACCACGTGGCGTTCAACCCCGCCGGCACCCTGCTCGCCACCACCAGCGACGACACCACCATCCGCCTGTGGAACATCACCGACCCCCACCACCCCGACCAGGTCAACACCCTCACCCTGCACACGGGCGGAACCCCCTACGGCGCCGCGTTCAACCCCGCCGGCACCCTGCTCGCGATCAGCACCTCCACCGGCGCCGTGCTCCTAATCGACATCACCGACCCCCGCGCCACCTCCACCCTCGCCACATTCACCCCCCACAGCTACATCGCCGGAAACGTGGCGTTCAGCCCCGACGGCCACACCCTTGCGACGGCCAGCCTTGACGGCACCGCCCGCCTATGGGACGTCACCGACCCGCGCACCCCCCGACCATTGGCCACCCTCGCCCCCGGCCCCACCTTCGACGCCACCTTCAGCCCCGACGGCACGATGCTCGCCACCGCCCAGCAGGACGGCACCACCCTCCTGTGGACCCTCACCACCCCCACCCAGCCGCAGCCCGCCGCCACCATCCCCGAAACCGGCATGACCACCACCGCCGTCTTCGCCCCCGACGGCACGACGCTGGCCACCGCCAGCACCGACGGCACCGCCCACCTGTGGGATCTCACCAACCCGCGCACCCCCCGCCCGCTGGCCACCCTCACCGGCCACACCGGACCCGTGGAAACCCTCGCCTTCGACGGGACGATGCTCGCCACCGCCGGTGACGACACCACCGCCCGCCTGTGGGATCTCAACCCCACCAGCCTCACCCGCCGCGCCTGCACCACCCCCACCGGCCGACTCAGCGAAGACGAATGGCACCGCTACCTCCCCACCTTCCCCTACCAACCCCCCTGCCCCTAACCCCACCAACCCGCCCGGAACAGGCCGCCTACCCCACCCGGCAGGGAAAGACCCCGGGACCGGCGGCAGTCGGGGACGACAGCGCGCGGCCCGGGGTCGCTCGAAGGATGGGAGGACCCCGCCCGGTGTTGGGGGGCAGGGCAGGGTCCTCCCCGCAGTGACAGGCAGGCGGACCTCTACCCGTCACAGATCTGTGGGTCACCGGGACCAGCACGCCCGCGGCAGGTCGACCACGCCGAGAAGCAGGCGGACAGCCACAGCAGGCCTACGAGGATCAAGACCGGCGGGGAACCCGCAACGGGCCGGTACTACCCGCCCGGGCCGCCTGGCTCCCTTGGGGNGGTGGCCGCAGAGCCATCGTCACCCCTGCCGCCCGGGGCGCGATGCCGTTCATGCAGCCTGTCGAGAAGCGCGACTNCCCGGTTGAAAGCATCCACGTCACGGGTGAGACCCGGCAGGTCCAACCGGGTATCCGCCAGCACCTGATGGTACCGCCCGTCCCGCAAACCGTGCGCGAGTAGATACACTACGGCGTCCGCGAGGGGATGCCGCATGTTATGCGCGGCGGACCCGGCGAGAAGTTCCACCGTCCGGCCGACCACCAGCCCGATCAGGTCCGCGTTCCGCCCGGGATGCTCCGCTCGGATACGGGCGGTCAACGCCAACTCCAGCCGGGCCACGAAGGACTCATCAAGCCCGGACCCCNTGTCGGACTCAGGCCGGTCGGTGCCGTTCACAGCCGGTCCCCCGCTGTCAAGGCCGCGTACCGGG